>JAADDG010000166.1 GCA_013154075.1 Campylobacterota bacterium
TCCTTTATTTTCATACGTTTTATTTCATTGCTTCCATACCGCTGATAATCTCGATCAGCTCGGTAGTAATAGATTCTTGTCTTGCTTTGTTGTATTGAATAGTAAGCTGTCTGACTCTCTCTTTGGCGTTATTGGTAGCCGCATCCATAGCCTGCATTCTCGCACTATGCTCGGCAGCCAAAGAGTCGATCAGAGCATAATACATATTGTATTCGAAATATTTTTTGATAAGCTCGTTTAAAATACTCTCGTCATCTTCCGGCTCCACTTCCATCATAGAGGTGCTCGCTTTTTTCAACTCCTCATCAACCGCAATTTCCACCGGAGTTAGATCCACTCTTTTTATCTCTTGAGTGATCATATTTTTATAACCGTTATGAACGATTATAATTTTATCCGTTACGCCCTCTACGAAATCGTCAATCGCTTCTTTAATGATCTCTTGAGCCTTCTCATATGAAGGAGAGGAACTTACTCCCTCATACTTTTTCAAAAGATCCACTCCGCTAAAGCTGTAGTACTCTATACCTTTTTTACCTACGGCTCTAAGTCTTACTTTAACGTTTTTCTCTTTGTACTCTTGCATCAAAGCGTTGACGGTTTTGATGGTTTGAACGTTGAAACCTCCGCATAAACCTTTATCCGCCGTAATAAAAAGGATATCCACTTTGGAAGGATTGTCGTTCTTTTCAAAAAACCTTCCTTGGATTCCTCCTATTTTAAACTGGTTTATTTTGTATGCGATGTCAGAGAGAACTTCGTTTATTTTAAGCGCATACTCTCTGGACCTTTTGGCCACTTGCTCCGCCCTTCTTAGTTTGGCGGTGGAAACAAGTTTCATAGCTCTCGTAGTCTTTTGAGTATTTTTAACGCTTTTTATCTTTCTTCTGATATCTTTTAAGTTTGCCATTTTTTAAACCTTATTTTACTGCAAAAGTCGCTTTGAACTCGTTTAGTGCCTTATTCAATAGATCCTCTATTTCATCGTCAATTTTTTTCTTAGTAGCGATTTGCTCTAAAATCTCGGGATATTTAGCCTCTATGAACGGATAAAGCTCCGCTTCGAATTTCGTAACGTCTTTTACCGGAATATCATCCAAGAAACCTTTCGTTCCCGCATAAATGATTACAACTTGTTTCTCTACCGGAAGCGGAGAATATGGAGGCTGTTTTAGAACCTCAACCATTCTTTGACCTCTCTCAAGCTGCTTTCTACTGCTCTCGTCCAAATCGGAAGCGAATTGAGCGAACGCTTGAAGCTCTCTATATTGAGCAAGATCAAGTCTCAATGTTCCGGAAACTTGCTTGATAGCTTTAATTTGAGCGGCACCACCGACTCTCGATACCGACAAACCTACGTTGATAGCCGGTCTGATACCGGAGTTGAAAAGATCCGTCTCAAGGAAAATCTGACCGTCAGTAATGGAGATAACGTTCGTAGGAATATATGCGGAAACGTCTCCAGCTTGCGTTTCGATAATAGGAAGTGCGGTCAAAGAACCGGCACCAAGCTCATCGTTTAGTTTAGCCGCTCTCTCAAGAAGTCTTGAATGGATATAGAAAACGTCTCCCGGATACGCCTCTCTACCCGGAGGTCTTCTTAGAATCAAAGACATCTCTCTGTAAGCCACGGCGTGTTTAGAAAGATCGTCATAGATAATCAAAGCGTGTCTTGCGTTGTCTCTAAAATACTCTCCCATCGTAACACCGCAGTAAGGAGCGATAAATTGAAGAGTAGAAGATTCGCTCGCACTTGCGTTTACAACAATGGTATAATCCATAGCTCCGTGCTCTTCAAGTTTTTTAACCACTTGAGCTACGGTAGATTGCTTCTGTCCGATAGCTACATAGATACAAATAACGTCTTGTCCCTTTTGGTTGATGATAGTATCTATGGCAACCGTAGTTTTACCGGTTTGTCTGTCACCGATAATAAGCTCTCTTTGTCCTCTACCGATCGGAACAAGAGCGTCGATAGCTTTGATACCTGTTTGAAGAGGCTCGTGAACAGATTTTCTCGCCATAATACCGGGAGCCTTTCTCTCGATGAATCTATACTCCGTAGCCTCGATCGGCCCTTTTCCGTCAATCGGCTCTCCCAAAGCGTTTACGACTCTTCCTACAAGATTCTCACCCACTGGAACTTGCAAAAGTCTTCCGAGTCTTTTTACGGAAGTTCCCTCTTTGATCCCTTCGCCTTTTCCGAGAACAACGATACCTACACTTGACTCTTCAAGGTTTAGAACCATACCTTTATCGCCGGTCTCAAACTCCACCATCTCTCCGGCCATAACGTTGTTAAGACCGTAAACGGAAGCAACTCCGTCACCGAAAGAGATAACTTTTCCCGTCTCTTCGATATCTACGTTAAGCTCGAAATTCTCTATACGCTCTTTCAAGATCGAACTAATCTCGTTAGCATTTATCTTAGCACCCACTAATTTCTCCTTCTCGTTATTTTGGTTTTTTTATATAGCTTTTAGAATATGTTCCATTAATTGAGCTTTGATTCTATCTTGCGATAGACCAACCTCAACGCCTAAAGTATCTATTTCCACTTTGATTCCGGGATAATCCGTAACCTTATTTTGCAATTTTATTTTTGAATCGAATTTTTTACTCAACCCCTCTTCAAGCTTATTTAGTTGAGATTTATCTATTTTGAAATTGCTTATAACAAATCCCCTATGCTCGTTTTTCATAAAAGAGAGCTGATAATCAAGCTCTTTTACGATAGCGGGGATATCGAGCAACCTTTTGTGAGATACAAGAAGTTTTATAAAATTTTGAAGATATTTATCTTTCGTATCCAAAAGAGATAAAACGAACTCCTCTTTCTTCTCTGCGGAAACGTCCGGGGAAAGAATGATATCTATAAACTTTCTATCCTCAAACGCTAAAACCAGTTTCGATAAAGAGTCGTAAATCTTTTCCAACTCTTTTTTATTCACTCCCTCCATCAGAGCTTTTACATATCTCTTAGCAATATTCATATTCATTTACGCCGCCTTTTTCAAAAGAATATTGACCAAAGTCTTCTCGTCAAGAGCGACACCGCCTTTTTTGAACATCTCGTCCAAAACTTCCTTTACGGTCTCTCTAACTACTTTTCTACCTTCGATCTCCATTCTCTCTTCGTAAGTTTTTTCCAAAAGAGCCAACTCGTTTTCGAGATCTTTGTTATATTTCTCTTTCAAAAGCTCGATCTCTTTTTTGGTAACCTCTATCAAAGATTTCGCACTCTCTTTAGCCTCTTCAAGCTCTTTTTGAGCCTGCTCTTTCAAAACCTTAGTCTCTTCAACTTTCTTTTGTACTTCTTCAAGTTTAGAAGCTATCCCTTCTCTTCTCTCTTTGAAAAAGTTTTTTATGGGGTTTGCTATCAAATAGTATAAAATAGCGGCAAAAATAAGAAAGTTGAGAGTCCTGGCAACTATATCGGTACCTCCTTCCGCTTCACCTCCGGAAGCAAAAGCCAGTATGGGCAGCAGTGCCAAAAGCGGTAACAATTTTTTCTTCATCCCCTCTCCTTAAGCTTTAGAAATCTTATTTTTAATGGCTTTTTGAAACTCTGGGAGATGAGCCAAAAGATTTTCTCTAACGCTTTCTTTCTCCTTTTCGAGTTCAGCCAAAAATTTCGCATACTCGTTCTCTAAAACCTCTTTTTTCTTCGAGATCGCCTCCTCCATTTGAGCCTTTATAGAGTTTAAAGCGTTCTCTTTAAGCTTATGCGCTTCGGCTTTTGCGTTTGCTATAACGTCATGCGCCTCCTTTTTTAAATTATGGATGCTCTCGTCCATATTGGAAGCGTTTTTTAAATCTTCCTTAATAAGTTCGTCTCTTCTATTTACATAATCAAGCAGCGGAACATACACCATTTGATTAAGTAAATATATTAAAACGATAAAAAGTATGGCCGTCAGGAGCATCAACCCGAAACTGATATCTAACATCCGCTCTCCTTCGTCAATCATTTTAAAATTGCGCAATTTTACCATAAGAAAAAAAAAATAAAAATTAAATGAACAAATATTAGGCACAAAACTATTTTTTCGCCTATTTTTGGAAAATTCTACTCAGGTTATGAAGAAAATAATTTTCAGTTATTATATTATTTTAATTTTTTTCTGTTAAGATATTGAAAATTTATCTTTAAAGGATTTATCAAGATGAAAAAATTAAATTTTAATTTACTTTTGGTAATTTTTTCTATCTTTATACTCTCAGGCTGCGGAGGTGGCGGCGGCGGAGACAGCGTCTCTATCAATCCAGCCAATAACCCGGTGACAAACAACCCCGTAACGGAAGCCGCCAATCAGATGAAAGATACTATCATTACGGGCCAGATAGTGGATCCCGTCGTAGCTAACGGAAAAGTTACGATCAAAGATCCTATGGGACATACTCTCGGATTCGGTTTTACCGACAAAAACGGCCACTACTCCATAAACATAGGACATTACGAAGGGCCTATTCAAGTAGAGCTCGTATGTGGAGAGAATTCGCAAATGACGGTAAACGGAATGGAGATGAAATGTCCCGCCGGAGACGTTTTCAAAGCTGCCGAAACGGTAGCGGAAAGCGGCAAAGAGATGATAGTCAATATGTCTCCTCTATCCGATATGGCCAACTCTTTAGCAGGCGGATTCGGAATGCTTAATTCAAAAAGCATAAAAAAAGCCAAAAAAGCCGTCTTTACGATTTTCGGAGTGGATCCGACAAAAGACGATCCAAACTCCTACGCCTACTCAAGCGCTCTTAAAGCCTTAAAAGAAGCGGCAAAAAGAGAAAATATCAGCGAAAAAGAGCTTTTGGACAATATAAAAGCGGATATAGAACAAGGATATATCTCCAAAGACTCCAAAGCCTCAAGAAGCTTTCTTGAGAGAGTACTGGTTTATGCGATATACACCGCTTTAATAGACGCCATCAACAAAAATCATGTCTTTGACGTGGACGTGGAAGAAGATACGAAAACAAGCATCGACAAAGCTAAAAAAATGGTAGAAGAGTTAAAAGAGGAGAGTTATATTCTAATAGATCCTAAAGATCCGAACTACGAGGGAGAACTTAAAAAAGAGCTTGATTTATTGCAAGATAGAGTGGACAATATTTTGATACCCTACTCCAAAAACGCAATAAAAAGTGCCGTGGAGATAGCCAAACTTATAGAAAAAACGGATCAAAACGGCACCGACTCAAACTCCATTACGAACACTTTATATACTCTATCGGTAAAAAAAACCGATCAAAAAGAGAACTACTCCAAATGGAATTACAAAATAGAAAAAGATGGAGAAATTTTCGAGGGAAAAGTTTCAAAAGCGGATAATTTGGAGAAAGGATCCTCATATTCGATAGAGGGCAAAATACCTTCGGCTACAAACGAAGCTCTCGATACCAAAAAATATCAAAACATAAAAGCGGATATAGAGATAAAAGATAGTAACGAGAGCGAAACCTTAGCGAACTTAACCGCAAGAACCACCGCTTTGTTCGAAAAAGACACTCCCTCACTCGATCTTAAAATAGATTCTTCAGAGATAAAAATTTTAAAGGAGAAAGAAAGTTATATAATAGAACCTTCTAAGTTATCGATAGATTCGAAAATAGAGGAGTTCGACATCAAGGGAGATATAGATCTATCAAATTACGTAAAAAATCAAACCTTCAAACAAAATAACCATTATTTACCTGCTAAGGGAGTATTCAACGGAACAATCAAAAATAGAGATACTCTAACTCAATTCGACGGCAAAATAGAATTATCTTTAAAAGATCCTCAAACAACCGACCTATCAAACGTTTCAAAAACGAATCCTCCTCCATACATACTCAAAATTTCGGGAGATTTTACGGATTACAGATTTATAAAAAGAGCGGTTTGGGCATATGTGGAATATCTCGATAACAAAACCGTAAAAACCGAAGGAGAAAGCTCAAGAGACGACATCCTAATCAAATTCGAAGGAAAAGTGGGAGTCGATTACAAAACTCAAAAAATAAAATCTTTCGATCTTCAATTCACAAATAAAGATCTCGTTAAACTAAAAATGAGAGTAAACGAAAACAAAGAAGTATCCGGCGAAATAATAAGTGACGGTAAAAAAGTGGGAGTTATTAAAAACATAGATCAAATACCTTTCATAAAATATGAGGACGGAACTCTACAATCTCTAATCTAAAAGGAGACTCTTCTCTCCTTTTTTCCTCTTTTGCTTAAAAATAATGTTTTTTACTAAAAATTAAAAACAACCTTCGATAAAAGTTGCGCAACGTTAGTTATTTGGATATAATTTTTCCAAAAAATTTAAGGGCCGTTTATGAGTGACTGCAATATAAAAGCCAGAATAAGATTCGAAGAGAGATATGCCGGTTTGCTTCTCGATTATAGCGAACATAAAGAATTAAGAGATAAAATATTTCAAAAAATCGAAGAGACTAAAAAAGAGCTTGAATTAAATCCCGAAGTAGTCGAAAATTGCGATCCCGAAAACCCCGATAAATGCGCCGTATATATAGAGTTTCAAGACGATTACGACAGAGTAAGCGGCAAATTTTTCGACACTCTTTTAAATAAACTCGACATAAAAGAGTGCGAATAGAGTTTTTGATACTCTTTTCATAAAAATTTGGCTAACATTTCAAAAATATCCTCCTAAGATAAAGGATTCGTTTTGAAAGTAGCCGTTGCCTGCAAATCTCTTTTGCTTCAAAAAAGTTTGGAACTTTTTTTGAAAGAGTATCTATCATCTTATAAATATTCGGATTTTTTGATCTCGGATAGAAAAATAAAAGTCGAAAAACCCATATTTTTGATATCGAAAGACAAAGAGGCAAATATCTCCGTCCCTTTCACGAAGTCCCAGCTGATTTTAGAAATAAAATCATTTTACAAATCTCTAAACTCCTCATATAAAGAACCGAAACCAAAAACCAAAGACCGATCATCCTTAGAGAAAAAGATAGAGACTCTATGCAACGAATTTCAAAGCAAACTTATAAAGATGCTTAAGGAGCATTATGAAAAATAAAAATCTTTTTGTAAAAATAGAAGGAGGGAAATACAAAGGCAAAAAACTCGCCCTTCCCTCTTTAAATACTACAAGAAGTACGAAAAGCATAGTTAAAAACTCCTTTTTCGATACGGTGCAATTTGAGATACTCGATAAAATATTTTTCGAAGTCTTTGCGGGAAGCGGTTCTATGGGACTCGAGGCCGTAAGCAGAGGGGCTAAGTTTTCATATTTTATAGAAAAAGATAAGGAAGCTTTCAAAACACTCTCCAAAAATCTCTCCCAAATAGCCCCAAACAGCACGAAAGCATATTTGGGAGATAGTTTCAAATTATATGAAGAAGTAATAAAAGAGATAGAAAAACGGGGAGAGAAGGCCTACATTTACATCGATCCCCCGTTTGAAATAAGGGAAGGAATGGAAGATATCTACGATAAAACCGTAGAGCTGATAGCAAAAACACCTGTCGATCTTGTCGAGCTCATCGTCTTAGAACACAGAAGCAAAGTCGATTTTCCACAAAAAATAGGAGAATTTACGAAAACGAAAACAAGGAAATTCGGCAAAACGTCATTAAGTTATTTTAAAGCAGGATAGATTATGTTAAAGACACTTTTAAAAACGGAAAATTTAACCATAATAGCCATATTTTTGGGCATAGCGTTTGGGTACTATTTTTCAAACTTGGCCATAGACTTAAAGATAATCGGAGACGTCTATATAGCTTTATTAAAAATGCTGATTCTCCCTCTAATTTTCGCTTCCATTTTCATAGCAATAGTGGGTTTGGGATCTATTGAAGATTTGAAAGATCTCGGTATAAAGGCATTTGCATATTACATCACTACAACCTCTTTGGCAGTAGGACTCGGATTGATAGTAGTAAATATCTTCAACCCCGGTGCCGATATGCAGATGCCTTTGCCGACAGACTCTCACATAACGCCCAAAGAGCTAAACGCTCACGATTTCATTCTATCTTTTATTCCTTCAAACATATTTCACTCTCTATCCGAAGGACAAATACTTCCGGTAATATTTTTCGTAATATTTTTCGCCGTAGCGGCTTTGAACCTGCAGGAGAAAAAGAGAGAGACTTTATATAACTTTTTCGACTCCATAAACGATGCAATGATGGTTATGGCCAAATGGATAATCGCCCTAACTCCGATAGGAGTCTTCTCTCTGATAGCCTTTACGGTCGGCAAAAACGGCTTAAAACCGCTAATAGAGTTATATAGCTACGCTTTGACGGTATTGGTGGCACTATTTATTCACGCTACGGTAACGTTAAATATAATAGCTTTTACGATCGGTAAATTCAATCCCTTTTCCTATTTTGCAAAAATAAAAGAGGCTCTTTTAATCGCTCTATCCACGGCTTCAAGCTCGGCAACTCTTCCGGTATCGATAGAGGTGGCCGAAACAAAGGGAGGAGTGGATAAAAAAGTGGCTGGATTCGTCTTGCCTCTCGGAGCTACGGTAAATATGGACGGAACGGCTCTTTACGAATCGATAGCGGTTTTGTTCATAGCCAACATAAGCGGAGTGGATTTAAGCTTTTCACAGCAACTGATAATTTTCCTAACGGCAACTTTCGCCTCGATAGGGGCTGCGGGAATCCCTGGTGCCGGACTTGTTATGATGACTATAATTTTGGATAGCGTCGGCCTTCCGGTGGAATATATCTCTTTGATAATAGCGGTAGATAGGTTTTTGGATATGTTTAGAACATCCATCAACGTTTGGGGAGATTTGATAGGAGCGAAACTTCTAAACCGATTTATAAAGTGATCTAAAAACCTCCTCATTCGTTAGAAAAAATAGGTTATGCCCACTTTCGTGGTGGTATCCGTTTTATAAAGACGTTTACCGTTTTTGAAAGGGGGCATATTGTCATATTTCACTTCGACTCCCGTAGTAAAAGCTATTTTGGAATTTAACTTAAAGCTAAGTTTCGCATAAATTCCGGCTTCATAATCGCTACTTTTTTCAACATTATTCATTATATACAGTCTTGAAATGAAAGAGTTTTTCTTATCGAAAAGATATTTATAATCCATACTCGCTTTTACAAAAGATAAAAGTTCACTATCCTTATCGCTACTTGTATAACTGTTGTATCTCACGACCAAACCGCCGAGTCCCAACAAAAGTTCATGCTCCCTATCTATAATCTTATATCCAAGACCGAATCCAGCGTTTATCTGATGTTTGTATCCTTCAAAACGATTTTTCAAATAGTATATTTCATGATAATAGAAAAGATTTCTCTTAAAATAGTGTTTTACGTTAAAATTGGCTCTATATCTCTCATTCGAAGTCTCTCCGTCCTTTTTACCGTAAAGCATATCGGCTCTGAATTTCACTTCGGTTTTGTTTTTCAAAATATATTCCAATCTATACTCCGCACTTACGGTAGAACTGTCGGAATTACCGGTAGTTGCTATAAATCCCGCATCAATTTCCTGTTTGATCCCGTCTTTCGCAAACAAACTCATCAATGAAAAAAAAGATATAAATAGAAATTTTTTCACCTTTTTACCTTCTGAGCAAATATATTGAAATTTTAACCAATTTACCTTAAAAAATAATTTATATGTCAATTTTTATATAAAACAAATTTTGTATTATTGGATTTACCAAAGCCTATATAAGATGGTATAATTTCAAAAATTTTTTGGAGATTTAAATATGTTAAAAATTTACGACTACTCACCCGAAGAGCTCGATAAATTTCAATACGCCGTTATAAAAACGAACAAAGGCGATATTACGGTAAAACTTTTCCCACAAGAAGTACCTAATACCGTTGCAAATTTCGCAACCTTGGCAAAAGAGGGATTTTACGACAACCTAAACTTCCATAGAGTGATAAAAGGCTTCATGGCTCAAGGAGGATGTCCTTACGGAACCGGAACGGGAGGTCCGGGATGGAGTATTCCTTGCGAAACCGAAAAAAACGTCCATAAACATAAGAGAGGAACGATTTCCATGGCTCATGCCGGAAAAGATACCGGAGGAAGCCAATTTTTCATCTGCTTCGTAGATTGCCCGCATTTAGACGGACACCACACGGTTTTCGGACAAATCGAAGAAGGCGATCGAAAAAGTTTCGAAGTCTTGGATTCGATAGAACAAAACGATAAAATAAAAACGATAGAGATAAAAGATAAAATTTAGTCTTTACACCGCTAAAATCCCGTTATTTTGGCTTTTTAATAAGATTTTCAAGCAACGAAAACTATAATAGGCAAACGATTACGCAAAAAGGAATTTTTATGATAAGTTGGATGCAAAAACATCGAAAATATCTTGTTATTACCATCTGGATAAGTACCATAGCTTTTGTCGGAGCCGGTTTTGTCGGATGGGGAATGTATGATTTCAATCTCGATAGAGCCTCTTCCGTAGCGAAAGTAGGAGATGAAAAGATCACCGTAAAAGAGTTTCAAAACGCATACTCAAATCTATACAGATACTATAACGAAAACGTTTTTAAGGGAACTCTTACCAAAGAGAAAGCAAAAGAGCTTAAACTTGAGGATTTGACACTAAATCAGCTTATAAGAGACGCCCTTTTGACAAACTACGCTCATGAACTCGGTATGGAGGTTTTAAACAAAGAGCTTGAAGAGAAATTGACTCAAATGAAAATCTTTCAAACAAACGGAGTTTTTGACAAAAACAAATATTACTCCATATTAAAACAGTTAAGAAGAGAGCCCAAAGAGTTCGAAGAGAGTCTGAAAAAAGAGATACTTTTGGACAAACTAAAAGATCTTTTATCGCTAAAAGCCGCAAAAGTGGAAGAAGAGGCCTTCGCGAGCGCTCTTTTTATGGCGGATAGATTGGAAATAACCACAATCTATGCAAAAGATATAAACGTCTCTATAGACGAAAACGAAACCAAATCTTTTTGGGAAAAAAATAAAAACAAATATATGATAACGACAACTTACGATGTCGAAGCTATCAAAGTAGATATCAAAGATATAAACGTAACGGACAAAGAAGCCGAAGAATTTTATAAAAATGAGAAATTTCGTTACAAAGACGAAAACGGCAAAATTTTATCTTTCCAAAAGGCTAAAGATAGGGTCATAAAAGATTTGAAATTCAAAAAAGCTAAAAAGATTGCATTAAAAAAATATCTTTTATTAAAAAAAGGAAAAATTAAAGCCGAAGAGAAGATGAGACTCGCAGAAGGAAAAGATAATTTCCCTTTCGAAAAGTTAAAAAAAGCTAAAAAAGGAGATGTTCTAAAACCTATTAAGCAAAAAAATGGATTTTTAGTTATAAAATTAGATATAATTAATTTACCAAAGCCCATGAAATATGAGGACGCGAAAAATTTTGTTAAACAAGATCTTTTAGAGTATAAAAAATTGACCCTTTTGGAAGAAAAAGCCAAAAAGATGGTCGATAATTTCAAGGGCAAAGATATAGGTTTTGTCACAAGAGACGATTATAAGAAGCTTGAGAGCGAGAATTTCGGGGAAAACGAAGCATTGGAGTTTTTAAACGCGGTTTTTTCCTCCACAAAAAAGGCTTCTTATTATCTATTTAAAGATAGAGCGGTCTTATACAAAGTGGTAGATCAAAAGCTTTTTGACAAGAAAAAATTAAAAGAAAATAAAGACATAATAATAAAAAATATCGAAAGATTGAAAGAGTCGGTAGCGGAAAACGCATTGATAAACCGCCTTGCAAAAAAATATGAAATAGTTAGATACAAATAATTCAAAGGATTTTTCGTTGAGCACAACAATCTTAGGCATCGATATCGGATCTACGAAAATTTGCGCAATCATTGCGGAACATAGCGAAAAAGGTATCAAGATTTTGGGTTCCGGCATAGCTAAATCCAAAGGATTGAAAAAGGGTGTGATTACGAATATAGAGCACGCCTCGAAATCGATAAAAAACGCCCTAAACGATGCCAAAAGAGTTGCGGGAATTCCTTATGAAAAGGTAATAGTCTCCGTATCGGGAGCTTTTACCAAAGGAGTGGACAGCTACGGAGTGATAAACGTTCCGGGAGGAGAGATAGGTATAAAGGAGATCAATAGAGCCATTCAAATGGCCGATCACAATGCCAATATATCCAACGATTACGAAAAACTTCATCTCTTGCCGTTTAATTTCAAAGTGGACGAACAGGAGTACATCGAAGATCCTCTCGGAATGAGCGGAAACAGACTCGAAGTGCAAGCCCATATCATAGCCGTTCAAAAATCGGCTTTGGGCAATCTCAAAAAAGCCATAAAAGCGGCCGGTTTGGAAGCCGACAACATGGTGTTAAACGGTTACGCTTCGAGTATCGCCGTTTTAAAAGATGACGAAAAAGAACTCGGTGCCGCCGTAATAGATATGGGAGGAGCCACTTGCAACCTGGTTATCCATTCGGGAAACTCCATAAGATATAACGACTTTTTGGGAGTCGGATCGAATAACGTTACAAACGATCTATCTATGGCTCTTCATACCCCTCTTCAAGCGGCGGAAGAGATAAAAATACATTTCAAAGAGCTGAAAGAATCCGGCAAGGAGGTTATAGAACTTCCGAGCATAGGAGACGAGAGCCATAAAAACGAAGTATCTTTAGAGATAATTCATAACGTAATCTATGCAAGAATAGAAGAGACTTTGATGATTTTGGCCAAATCGATCGAAGAGAGCGGTTTTAAAGACAGTATAGGTTCGATAGTTCTAACGGGAGGCTTTACGGAATTCGACTCCTTAAGAGAAATGGCCGAAAACATTTTTGACGATAAGCCGGTCAGATTGGCCAAACCTAACGAAACGGAGGGTTTTTTCGAAGATTTGAAAGCCCCCTCTTTTTCGACGGCGATAGGACTTATTTTGTACGGAGCCGGAAAATTCACTCCGTATGAGATAGATTCCAACAATAAGTTACGCTACAAAGATGAAAAAATAGAACCGAGCAAAAATATAGAAAATATCATAAAAACGGAGGAAGAGGAGAAAGAGACGGATTTGAAAAAAGATTTGATAATAACACCTCAAGAGAGCTATAACGATCAGATTATAGCTCCGGAAGAGTACGAAGAGAGTTACGGATTTAAAGAGAGAATAAAACGATTTTGGAATATGCTTACACAACTATTTTAGGAGAGAGAAATGGCAAACTTTAATATAGAAGAGCAAACGCCTTCAAAAACTATCTTGGGAGCGAGAATAAAAGTTGTCGGCGTCGGTGGCGGCGGCGGAAATATGATAAACCATATGAAAAATATAGGTATAAACAATATAGAGCTGATAGCGGCAAATACCGACGCTCAGGCATTGAATCTTTCAAAAGCGGACGTCAAACTCCAACTCGGAGAGAAAAAGACGAAAGGTTTGGGAGCCGGAATGATTCCGGAGGTGGGTAAAGAGGCGGCTTTGGAGAGCTATGAGGAGATCAAGAACGCTTTAAAAGATAGCGATATCGTTTTTATAGCCGCGGGTCTCGGAGGAGGAACGGGAACGGGAGCCGCTCCGGTAATAGCCCAAGCGGCTAAAGAGCTCGGAGCCTTAACAGTCTCCATAGTAACCAAACCTTTTAGATTCGAAGGTAGAAAAAGAGCCAAATTAGCAAAGGGAGGAATAGAAGAGCTTAAAAAAGAGAGCGACTCTATAGTAATCATTCCGAATGATAAACTACTCTCCATCGTAGATAAGAATCTCGGAATCAAAGAGAGTTTCAAACTGGTGGACGAAGTTTTAAGCAGAGCCGTAAACGGAATGAGCGCCGTGGTATTGAATGCGGGAGAGAACAACATCAACCTCGACTTTGCGGACGTTCAAACGGTAATGAGCCACAGAGGAATGGCATTGATGGGTATAGGTGAAAGCAGAGGAGATAATGCGGCCATAGATGCTATCAAAAGCGCAATCGAATCTCCGCTTCTTGACAACATGTCCATCAAAGGAGCTATGGGAGTTCTTATCCACTTTCAAATGCATCCTAACTTCCCGCTTATGCAAGTTAACGAGGCTATGGACGAGATCGAATCAAGTGCGGACGAAGATGCGGATATCATCTTCGGAACTACATATGACGATACGATGGAAGAGGATGCTATCAGTATCACTATAATAGCTACCGGATTCGAGGGTTCCCACGAAGAGGAAGAGAGTAAAAAAAACGAAATGCATCTACTAAACCAAAGTTCTCATACAAAAAATAAATACAATCAAATGAGAAAAGTAAGCGGAGGATACGAAGGGAAAGAGGATATTTTAGATATTCCTACATTCCTTAGAAATCAAATGGATTAATTTATTAAAGTTTTTTAAACTTTCTCTCTCCTTTCTCCCCTCTTCTTTCCCTCTTTCTATAGTAAATTTTATAATAATTTAA
>JAADDG010000135.1 GCA_013154075.1 Campylobacterota bacterium
TGTTTATGATAGGTTTGCCCCTAACTACGTCCATAACTCCGACAGCTCCCGTGGGATTTGGAGCCGCAGCCGGCACTCCTCCGAAAGTCGCGCATGTTCCTACCGCAACTATCGCGGCGGAGTCTCTTGCAAGTTTCTTTAAATGCTCTTCAAACGTCTCTCCGCCCGCTCCTATGGTACACCAATCTCTTCCTTTTCCTACCGGAATGGCACCCTCTACGAACAAAAGATATTTGCCTTTAAAAGTATGCATAGCGTCTTCAAGCTGTTTTTCGGCCTGATATCCGGCGGCCGCCATCAAAGTCTCATGAAATTCCAAAGAGATGATATCCAAAATAATCTCATCGATTTTCGGTCCGTCAGCCCTAAGAAGCGCTTCGGAGTTGCCTGCACAATCTTGAAGCTCTATCCAAATAACCGGAACTCTGTTCATAACCTCGACCGCATCGGCCACAAGAGGAGTGAAAGAAGCCGGAAGCATAAGCGTAGCCGTCATAGCGCTCGCCCATTTCAGAAAATCTCTTCTTGTTACTCCCTCATCTTCCAAAATCTCCATAATTTTTACATTACTGCTTGGAGCCATCTTTTTTAGCTCGTCAAGTCTGTTTCTACATTTTTGCCATAGCTCGTTGTAGTAAGCCTCTCCCTTATTCGTATCTACTTTGGCGCTTTTTGCGGTAAAAAGCCCTCTTAATTTTTCTCTATCCACGGCTAACTCCTTATAGAATGAATACTCATTCAAATATTTTACAGAGAGATTACTTATTTTCTTTTTAATTTTTCTTGAAATTTTTTACTTCTTATATACTTTCGGAACTAATGGGTGGTACAAACGGAGCAGATATCGAAACTTCTAAAGACAAGTTCGGCCAAACTTTCGCTACTAAGCCCTACAATTGCCTTTTGGGCAGGAGAGGGATTCTCTTTGGTGCCGTTTGAGAGATTAAACTGTGTCGGAGTGATGATCTGATATCTCTCGATTTTACCTTGATTTGCCCAAACTCGGTGTATCAAAGAGCCTCTTGGAGCCTCTATCACACCCTCTCCGAATCCCGAAATCTTTCTATCGAATTTCAAATATGACTTTTCACTCAAATCCAATTTCTTTAGATTATCTTCCATTCTATCCAACAAAACGCCTATTTCGTAAACGCGAGCGGCGATTCTCGTAAAAAGGGAGTCTTTATAGCGTCTATGCAGATCTTTTATAAATTTTTTATCCATCATCCTCGCTATCGATCCAACTTCATAAAATTTGTCTTTATAAGTAACGCTTTTTGCATATCCCAAAGAGGATTTTATCTCTTTTAGATATTTCGTATCGGCTTTCAGCTCTTTTACGCCTATTATTTTCTTGCCTTTCTCAAGGTATAGAAACCTATCGTGAGCCTTCGCTATATTTAGAAGCTTTTTTCTTTTTAGAAAGAGAAAGATATCCTTTAAAACTCCTCTCTTTTTCAAAAAATCATCAAACCCTTCTATCCTATCTAAAACAAAAGAGCTGTAAAACTCTCTAACTTCATTCAAAAAATTCAAAGCCTTTAAAATATCGAGATTCGTTGGATCGCAAACCACTCCTCCGGCAAGCGCATAAGAGGTATGAGGATACTGTCCGCCGAAAATCGCTATGATTTTATTAGCCACAGAAGCTTTCGAGAGAGCTTTTAGAAAATCTATCTTTTTAAAACCGAGCTTCTCTAAAAGAGGCAAAATCACCAAGTAAAACCATTTTATATGATTTTGAACGAGCTCCGAAGAGAGGGTAATCTCTCTAATCAAATAAGCCTTATTCGTTATCCTAAAATCAACAATATCCTCAATCGCTCTTGCCGTAGCTATCAAGTGAGAATGTCCGCAAATCCCGCAGATTCTCGGATTTATCACTAAAGCGTCAAAAAGATCTCTCCCTTTTAAAATCTCTTCAATCCCTCTATAATGAACGAACTCTATCTCAACATGCTCTATGAAAGAGTCTTTAAAACGGTAGTGAAGACGGACTTCTCCCTCCACTTTTTGCAAAATATCGAGTTTCATCAAAAGCTCTTTTTTGAAAGATGATAAATTTTACTATTTTTTTGAAAAAATCTCTCTAAAGTTACAAACATAAATTCATACTAACTTCATACAGGGAAGCTAAAATAACACAAATTTTCCCGGAGATTTATATGAAAAGAATCTTTTTATTAATGTTTACGAGCGGTTTTCTATGGGCCGAGAGTTTGGATAGCCTGATAGATTATGCGCTAAAAAACTCTACTCTTATTAAACAGACAAAAGCAAACGTAGAGTTATCGAGGCTAAAACACAAAGAGAGCCGTATAAAACGGTTTGGAGAGATAGACGCCGTAGGAAGCTATACGCATTATAATATAGAAAGAACCTTGGCACCTCTTACCCCGTCGGTTATGAAAAGCCCCACACCGATTACCACCTCCAAAAATATCTACTCTTTGGGAGCCAACTATACGGTACCTCTCTTTACCGGTTTTGCTCAAACAAGAGATATTCAGATACAAAACATCGCAAAAGAGATGGCAAAAATAAAGCTCAAGCTAACAAAAGAGGAGCTAATTTACAACATAAGATCTTTGTATCTTACTATTTTAAGTTTGAAAGAGATTCTAAAAGCGCAAAACAGTTATATAAAAGCTTTGCAAAAATTAAATAAAACTATAGCTTATAAGGTAAAACTCGGCAAAAAAGCCCAAATAGATCTTTTGAAATCAAAAGCCGATCTGCAAGAGGCTTTAGCCAACAAAACATCTCTTATCTCAAACATAAAAATTACAAAAGCGACTCTATCGTCTCTTGTCGGTAAAACCGTAACGGATATAGATCCGCTATCTTTTGAAATCTCCAAAAAAGAGTATATAACGGATGAGCTTTTTCAAAAAATTCCCTCAACCTCCAAAATGAGAGTGGAAGAGCTGAATTTGCAAAAAAGTGATAAAATGATCCAAAAATCAAAAGCCGCTCTCTATCCGCAAATCGCCCTAAACGCATATTACGGCAAAAATTTCGGGGAAGATATCCATA
>JAADDG010000163.1 GCA_013154075.1 Campylobacterota bacterium
TATTATAAAATTTTTCTTATGTTTTTTAATTTGATAAACCAAATCTTTAAAAGAGTAACCTTTTTGCATTTATTATTATAACAAAAAGATAAAAGGATTAAGAAAAAATGGAACTTTTTTCTCTTTCGGATAAAATTTATTTAATTAAAATAGAGATTACTAAGATATCTTTCGAAAATAAAAAGAAAATATTTTTATGAAAAATAATTAATTTCAATGCCAAAGCGGTTTTTTATCATCTTTTAAGGAGGTTATTGAAGCTATCGCGATAGCGAACTCCTTTTCATGCGAGATGGATAGAGAGGTTTTTGTAATGCGGAATTTCTCTACTAACGATTTTTTCAATGTAAAATAGGGGGCGTTGTTGGAGTCTTTGTGTATTTTTATATCGAAAAAGGAGCACTCTTTTCCTATTCCTACTCCCAAAGCTTTTGAGACGGCCTCTTTGGCTGCAAAAAAGCCAGCTGCCGTCTCCGTTTTTTTTACCAAAGAGATCTCATCTTGATCCAAAAATTTTTCTAAGGCTCTATCTCCGAATCTCTCTATCATTCTCTCTATTCGAGAGATTTTCACTATATCTATCCCTATCATAAAATATCCTCTTTTTGGGATATTTTATCAAAATTACTGTATGACGAAGTCCGTAAAAAAGATATTTTTTATCTCTCCGTCTACTAAAATTTCGTTTATCTTATCCACTATCTCCTCTTTTAGCCTCTCTTTTCCTTTTATCGTGCTTATCTCTTCGAAAGTTTTAGAAGATAGAATTCTTATGATTATATCTCTAATGATCGCCTTTTTCTTATCAAGCTCCGCGGATAGCTCTTGCTTATCCATCTCCAGATCTATGGTCGCTTTTAGATATCTGCTGCCGTTTTCGCTAAGCAGGTTTACGATAAATTGATCCATAGGATACATAGGTCCCACTTCCAATAGATCTTTGAGTTTTCTTTTCTTCTTTTTCAAAAGAGCGTCATCCTCTTTCTTCTCCACTTGAGTTTGAGAGGCTTGATTTTTCATCATCTCTTCATCACCGCTATCGTTTAAAAGAAGATATGCCGCTACACCTCCTCCTATCAAGAGAAGAAATAGCAAAACTATGATAATAATAAGAGCGATATTCGATCCGCCTTTTTTTTCAGCTACGGCGGCGTTTGCTTGTGCTTCTTCAGCCATTTTTATCCTTTTATGTTATATTATTATCTATCAATCTAAATATCGTTTAAAAAACGAAAATCTAAAGGGATGAAGTTGACCAAAGCCATAGAAAACTTTTTTGCTTTTTTCGGAAGAGCTTATTACAAAATAATGGATGCTATGAGTGCGCTTGGGGAGTTTATTATATTTCAAATAAAGCTTTTGCCTCTCTATTTCACTCCTCCTTACAGAATCAAAGAGATATTTGCTCAAATAGAGATTATAGGTATAAATTCCACGGGAGTTATAGCTTTGACGGCCATTTTTACGGGAATGGTCGAAGCGGTTCAGCTCTATCAGGGGTTTCATAAATTCGGGGCTGAGAGTATGATGGGATATACGATATTTATCTCTATTACAAAAGAGCTTGGGCCGGTTTTTGGAGCTTTGATGCTTACGAGTAGGGCTATAAGTGCTATGGCCGCGGAGCTTGGAACGATGAGAGTTACCGAACAGATAGACGCTATAGATACTTTAGCCGTGAATTCCAAAAAATATTTGATTATTCCAAGAATTGTGGCTACTACGATTTCGGCTCCGGTTTTGATAATAATTTTCGATTTTTTGGCGAATGTCAGCTCCTATATCATCTCAACCGTTGCACTGGGGGTGAATCCGGAGGCTTATAAAAATACGATAGAGACTTTTTTGGAATTTAGCGATATAGGAACGGGACTCATAAAGGCCGTGGTTTTCGGATTTTTGATAAGCTCTATAGGGACTTATATAGGCTATTTTACAAGAGGCGGAGCGAGAGGAGTGGGAAAATCCACCACTCAAGCGGTAGTATACTCCGCGGTAGTGATTTTCGGAGCCAACTATATTCTATCTTCCATTTTTTTATATCTTGATTGGTAAATTGACATAAAGAAAAAGCACGGAATATCTTTTGAAGAAGCTAAAGTTTTGTGGCAAGATAAAGACTCTTTGATAGTACCGGCTAAAGTTGTAGGCGGTGAAGAGAGATATGCTTTAAATAGGAAGATTGAACAATAAATGTTATGTAGCTATTTTTACGTTAAGAGAAAATAGATATAGAATAATTAGTGTAAGAAGGTGCAGAAAAAATGAGGAGAGAAGTTATGAAAAGTGTAAAAAATAAATTTATAAGCACCGAAGAGTTTGATAGTAGGTTTGATAACGGTGAAGATATAAGTGAGTTTTTGGATTTTGAAAAAGCAGAAAGTGTTGATGATTTTGAGAAAAAAAAGTTTAAAGTTAGAAAAGTAAATGTAGATTTTCCACAATATATTATAGATCTATTGGACGAGGAAGCTCGTAAGATAGGTGTGACGAGACAATCTATCATAAAAGTTTGGATAGCCGAAAGATTAAAGGAGGAGAAAAAAATAAGTTTGATTTAAAACATGGTAAATAAGAGAGAAATCTCTCTTATTTATTTTTGATCTCTTTGGCCCAAGTTTCCATTTTTTCGTTAGCCATCGGATTTGGAGCCTCCAAAAAGGCTATCTCAAAACTGTTTTCAAGTTCCGCTATTCCGAAGCTTCTCGGTCTAACCGCCAAAACTTTCGCATCTTTTAGTTGAGCGCCGAAGCAAAATACCAAATCTTTGGCCGCTTTTATGGAAGGATTTACCTCTCCGTTTGGAAGAGATTTCGTATGTCCGTAATGATCGAATACGGCGATGAAGGTGGCTACCGGATCGTTTTCTATTTTGCCTTTTAAAAAATCTATAATCTCGTCCACGTTTTTGAAAGTGGTCTCGTTTTTATCTACAAACAGTGTAAAAACCGGATATTTTTCCATCAATGTTATCTGTTTCATAACCTCTCCTTATAAATTTTGAGAGGGATTATATAGATAAAAATCTC
>JAADDG010000164.1 GCA_013154075.1 Campylobacterota bacterium
AAAAAAGAGATAAAAAGGCCTAAAAATGGATCTCTTGGAGTTTGTAAACAGATTTGTAAAAAAGAGCGATATCTACGTGCCGGCTGCCATACTCTTTCTTATAAACAATAAAGGAAAGGCTACGAAAAATCAGATAGCTAAGCTAATCTATATTTTCGAGCACAAAAAAAGCGTAAAAGAGTATGAAGAGATAGTGGATAAAATGGTAAAAAGCGTACTTTTAGAGTATGATATTATAGAGATAAGGCGGTACGGCTTTAAGCTTAAGAGGTGGCCGATAGAAGAGAGGAAATTAAAAGAGATTCAAAGAAAGTGTATGTATTCTCTAAACGGTTTTTTTATACCCGTAAATGATGTTTTCTAAAACTCCTTTTTTTGGATTAAAAGAGTGTTTAAAACTATTTTTGATAAAATCGCCCTAAAAACTAAAGGCGGTATTCTATGGGTCAAACTATAACCGAAAAGATTTTTAGCGAGCATGTAGGAAGAGAAGTAGAGGCGGGAGAGATAATAGAGTGTGATATCGATATGATTATAGGAAACGATATCACTACTCCCATCTCCATAAAGGCTTTTAGAGAAAGCGGAGCTAAAAGACTTGCAAAACCCGATAATTTCTCCATAGTTATGGATCACTTCATCCCGGCAAAAGATATAGCGAGCGCAAATCAGGCTAAAATAAGCAGAGAGTTTGCTTATGAGCATGATTTGAAATACTTTTTTGATGAAAAAGATATGGGTATAGAGCACGCCCTTTTGCCTGAAAAAGGGCTTGTGGTTCCGGGAGATGTGATTATAGGCGCCGATTCTCATACATGTACCCACGGAGCTTTAGGAGCGTTTTCTACGGGAATGGGATCTACCGATCTTGCCTATGCGATGATAATGGGTAAAAATTGGTTTAAAGTTCCTCACTCAATCAAGGTTATCTTTAGCGGAAAGCCTGGTGAGCATGTATATGGAAAAGATTTGATTTTGGAGCTTATTAGAAGAATCGGAGTTGACGGGGCTTTGTATAAAGCTTTGGAGTTTACCGGAGATACGATAGAGCATCTCTCGATGGATGACAGGTTTAGTCTTTGTAATATGGCGATAGAGGCGGGAGCCAAAAACGGAATAATAGCCGCCGATGAGATTACTAAAGAGTTTTTGAAAGATAAGAATTTAAGAAGCGAGCCTAAGTATCACTATTCCGATGAGGATGCCTCTTATGTTCAAACTATAGAGATTGATGTAAGCTCTTTGGAGCCGGTTGTGGCCTATCCTCATTTACCATCAAACGGAAGGCCGATTTCTCAGGCGGTTAAAGATGATTTGAGTGTGGATCAGGTGTTTATCGGAAGCTGTACGAACGGAAGATTGGAGGATTTGAGAATAGCCGCTTCTATTTTGAAAGGCAAAAAAGTGGCTAAAAAGACGAGAATGATCGTAACTCCGGCGACTCAGAAAATCTTGAAACAGGCGGAGAAAGAGGGGCTTATAGATATTTTCATAGATGCCGGAGCGGTTGTCAGCAATCCTACGTGCGGAGCCTGTCTTGGAGGATATATGGGAATTTTGGGAGATAACGAAAGATGTATCTCCACCACCAATAGAAACTTTGTAGGAAGAATGGGTGCGAGAACAAGCGAAGTCTATTTGGCAAATAGTGCCGTAGCGGCCGCAAGCGCCATAAAAGGGAAGATAGCCGATCCGAGAGATCTTTGATGTACTCTCTGCCTTGCGTAATTTTTGCCGGCGGTAAAAGCAGCAGAATGGGAAGAGACAAAGCTCTACTTCCCTTTAAAAATCACTCCTCTTTGGCTGAATTTCAGTATGAGAGGATGAAGAGATATTTTAAGGAAGTTTATATAAGCTGTAAAAGCGAAGAGAAGTTTCCTTTCAAAGCCTCTTTTTTGCAAGATAATAGCGATATCTACTCCCCTCTTGTGGCTATAGATTCTATCTTTGGCAAACTAAATAGAGATTTTTTTGCGTTGAGTGTGGATACTCCGTTTTTTGGAATAGAGGAGTTTGAGAGGCTTTTGGATGTTTATAAAAAGTGTGAAAACGCTGATGCCGTAGTGGCTAAGACCGATAATATCCATCCTCTTTGCTCGATTTATAAAAGATCGATTGTTCCTAAAGTAAAAGAGGCTTTAAAAAAAGAAAAACATAAATTAAGAGCTGTTTTGGACAATTCAAATACCGTTTATGTGGATTTTGAAGATAATAGTCGTTTTTTGAATCTCAACTACCCGAAAGATTACGATTTTGCAAGAAGGATTAGCGATGGTTAGACATATCGTATTTTTTAAATTGCCCGATAACTCTCCAAACAAGATAGAGGAGCTTAAAGAGATGCTTCTTTCTATGAAAGGGGAGATAGAGGTTTTGAGAGATTTGGAGGTGGGAGTCAATTTTTCAAACTCTCCGAGAGCTTTCGATTTGGCGTTGGTTACCGATTTCGATAGTAGAGAGGATCTAAAAATTTATGCAACCCATCCTAAACATCTGCCTATTTTGGATTTTGTCAAAAAGAGCGGTATCGAGACGAAAGTGGTGGATTACGAGAGATAATTAAAAACACGGAGAGATTCCGTGTCTTTTAGGATGATTTTTTAGGATTTTTTAGAGAAGATTTGATCTTTTCTAAGAGTTTCGGACCTATACCTTTGACTTTCGTAAGTTCGTCTATACTTTTAAATTTGCCGTGCTCTTTTCTATATTTTATGATGCTTTCGGCTTTCTTTGCGCCTATGCCTTTTAGTTGCATAAGTTCGCTTTTTGATGCCGTATTTATATCGAATGCAAAGAGAGTAATTGATAGGATGAAGATTAAAGAAAGTATCTTTTTCATTAAAACCTCCCTATAAATTTTTGGCGGATAAATATCGTTTACTTTATAAAAAAATTGATACCTAAAGAGGGTTTCTATATCGCAAGGACTATGATAAAGCCCCACTTTTACGCTATAATAATTCTATGAGCGAAGATAAAAAAGAGCAAAACGGAAATAAAAAAGATAAAGAAGCATTCGTTTACGATAG
>JAADDG010000099.1 GCA_013154075.1 Campylobacterota bacterium
AAAACAACCATATATATGTTTATAAAAAGCCCTGCCAAAAAGAGCGGTATCCCTATCGTTCCGAAAAGATGCATGGGCTTTTGTCTATATTTTAGCATAAAGATCATAAACAACAGATCGCTTATTACTTTAAACGTCCGCCCTATTCCGTATTTCGATTTGCCGTGAAGTCTTGGATGGTGTCTTACTTTCATCTCCGTGATTTTAGCTCCGTAGATTTTCGCCAAAACCGGAATGAATCTGTGAAGCTCTCCATATAGATCAAGATTTTTGGCAACCTCTTTTTTAAAGACTTTCAACGTACAGCCGTAATCTTTGATATCCACTTTGGTTGTTTTTCTTATAATAAAATTTGCGATTTTGCTTGGAATCTTTCTTAATAAAAGTCCGTCTTTCCTATCCTCTCTTATGCCGGCTACCACATCCCAGCCCTCTTTGTCGAGCTTCTCCATCATTAAAGGAATATCTCTTGGATCGTTTTGCAAATCTCCATCCATCAAAGCGACGATATCTCCCCTACTCTCTTTGATTCCCGCCGCTATCGCCGTAGTCTGTCCGTAGTTTCTATTTAAAACTATTATTTTGGTTCTTTCGTCTTTATACTTTTTAAGCTCTTCTACCGTATTATCTTCGCTTCCGTCATCAACTACGATAAGTTCGTAATCTATATCCTTCAAAGCCTCTCTTACGGCTTTAAATAGAGGTTTTATATTTTCTTCCTCATTCATAACGGGAATGACTAAAGATAATTTCATTCTATTCCTTTACCTCAAAGTGTAGTTTCAGCCCCTCTTCACTCATAAAAAATCCGTAAATAACTATTTTGCCTTCATGAATCTTTTGATGATGATATTTGCAAAGAGGAAGCAGATTATATCTGTGATTTTTGTGAAAATGCCCTATTTTTCCGCCTATAGCCTCACTTTGAGCTCTTATGTGGTGTACATCCTCAGCGGGACTGTCGCAAAAAGCGCATTTTGTCAAATATAGATTTTTGTTGTATTTGCTTCTTTTTTTCCTCTTTAAAAGCTCTATTTCGCTAAAGCTTTTTGAGAGATTTTTTCTTATTTTGTAAGCATTATCTATAAACTCCCGATCCATATGAAGATATTTGGCAAACTCCAAACCATAAAGAGAGTCTCCGCTTCCCGTTTGAAGTTTCCTATCGTAAATGAGCCTATCGTTTATCTCATCGTATTTAACGGACAGATGCAAAAATACCACTTCTTTTAGATTTTTGATCTCTTCTATCTGTGTTAGCTGATGTAGATGAGTGGCAAACATAAAGAATGATTTTAGTTTGTGAAGTTTTAGAATGGAGCTTGCCACTATCGCAAGAGCCGATTGAGTCTCCGTTCCTTGGCTGATCTCGTCTCCCAAAACGAGGCTGTTGCTATCGGCTCTATTGAAAATATTTTTAAGCTCCAGCATCTCTACGCTAAATGTGGAAAGCCCTTTGAATAGATTGTCTCTTGAGACGATTCTTGTAAAAAGTTTATCTACGATACTCATTCTAAATTCGTCCGCCGCCACATAAAATCCAGCTTGCGCCATAATGACGGCTATTCCGAGACTCTTCATCAAAGAGGACTTTCCGCTTGAGTTGATGCCATAAAGCATCACTCCCCTCACCTCTTTTCCGCCGCTTGCTTCCAAAGTGATATGTTCTTTTTTCTTAGCCTCCTTAGAATCTCCGAAAAACAGATCGTTTGGAATATAGATTCCGTTCTCTTCGTTGGATTCTATCACCGGATGACGCAGGGAGATAGCTTCGATAAAGCCCTCTTTTCTCTTTTCGAAAAGAGAGGGTTTCGTATAATTATAAAAATCGGCACACTTCGCGCCGCTTATGGCTACATCTATCGAGCCTACGAAATTTATCAAAGCCTCCAAAGAGAAAGAGAATCTCTTTTCTATCTCCTCTATGCTCTCGTCATATTTCTCTTTTACCAAATTTATAAGTTTTGCGTGATTTGCTATATATTTGGATGAGATCTCTTCGAAATATTTCGAGGAGATTTTCACACTGTTTTTTAATTTTTTGAATGTAAAATCTTTAAAAAAGTGGTGTTTCCCATTGATAGTTACGAAACTTTTCAAAAGTCTCTCTTCTATCAAAGAAAATCTGCTTTTCGTAAGAGAGATAAAATATCCTTCCGTCTCCAAAAAGCCCAAAGAAGCATACTTTTGATCTTCGCCTTCAAAAAGAGAGTCTATAAAATTTACAAAACTCTCAAGCTCTTTTAAATATTCTCTGTTTGCCTCCACAAGCTTATCGATATTTGGAAACAGTCCCTTTTTAAAAAGATTTGAATTAATTTGGCTTTTTGTATATTTAGCGCACTCATCCAGATCAAAACCGTTACTTAAAAAGGCTATTATGCTTTTTGTCTCTTTCAATAAAGACTCATCTATCTCAATATCTTTGCTTTTTGCGATATCAAATAGATTTACTATCGATTCCAAAGAGGTATGCAGATATTTAAGCTCCAGAGGATGAATCTTTTTTAATTTGATTCTTCTTAAGATTCTCTCAAGATCGTAAATCTGTTTTAGAGAGTTTTCGAAATCTCTAAAACAAGGAAGCAGTTTTTCTATCAAATCCAAGCGCGAATTTATAATATTTATATCGCATATGGGATTTAAAAGTCTCTCTTTCAAGATTCTTTTTCCAAAAGCGGTGGAGGTTTTGTCTACGAGGCTAAGGAGCGTCATATCGGACGGATTTTTCGAGACTATTCCAAGCTGTTCCAAAGGATTGTTTCCAAGATACATAAATTTAAGATTTCCCAAAAACTTGGGGCGGTTCATCTTCTCCAAAAGTGTCGGATCGTGATCTATGATAAATTCGCTCAAAATAGCCAAACTCTCGCTTGCATAAGGATATCTTTCGAGATTTAGGTACTCTATCGGAGAGAGAATCGATTTGATTTGAAAAATCTTTTCAAACAAAGCGTTTTGATAGGAGATCTTTACACGCGTATTTGAAAAGGAGTAGTGATAATTTCCCTCGATCTCCAAATATTTCAAAACTTTATCGATATCTATATCTTTGCTAAGAAAAGTGAAAATAATCTCGCTTGTCTGATATGTTTGTAGCAGATTGAAAACCTCGTCCAAAGCGTAGGTTTTATCTTCTCTCGTGCCGTGAATTTCGTTTATCAGAGTTTTTCCGGTGCTTACGTCTATCGCCGCATATCCTACCGAGTAGATCTCTTTATTTTTATCGATCAGCAAAGAGGCTATGAAGTTTTCGGTAGGCTCCATCAAATAATCGATATTGGTTCCGGGAGATATGATATTTGCCAAATATCTCTGGATTTTCGGAGGTTCGCCCTTTTGCTTTATCACAACGACGGTATATTTTTTGGCCTGAACGAGTCTGTTTAGATATCTCTCGAACGAGACGGAAGGGACACCAGCAAGAAGCGGATTTTGGATGGAATTTTCAAGAATCGATTTGTTTTTTCGCGTTAGCTGGATATTTAAAACTTCGGCCACCTCTTTGGCTTTTCCCAAAGAGAGCTCTTGGTTGTTTACTTCGTAAACTTCGAAAAAAGCCCCTATCTCCATAAAGACTATGGTATCTTTACCGTATTTTTCTTCAAAATATTTCTGAAGTTCGAAATATATCTCGGTAATTAGCTTTTTTTTGTCGTTTAGGATCTTCTCTACGAACTGTTTATGTCTCAACTCTATCCTGCTTTGAAGTTCTCTTTACTTTTACAATACTCTCTTAAGCCGCACTCTTCGCATTTGGGATTTTTGGCGGTACATATATATCTTCCAAAAAGCACCATCCCCTGATGAATGATATCGAGATGATCTTTGAAAGCTTCTCTTAGATCCTCTTCCGTCTTTTCGGGAGTTTTCGCATCACTTAGGCCGAGTCTGTGAGCTACTCTAAAGACGTGCGTATCCACCGCCATGAGATTGGCTCCCGCAAACTCTATCATAACCACGTGCGCCGTTTTGCGCCCTACTCCGGGAAGCTTTACAAGCTCCTTTTCATCAAGCGGGATTTCGCCTTTGTATTTTTCCATGACCGTTTTGGCCATATTGACAAGATTCTTGGCTTTGTTGTTGAAAAAGGAGCAGGATTTTATAAGCTCCTTTACCTCCTCTACGTCGGCTTTAGCCAACGAAGAGATATCGGGATACTTTTCGAAAAAGGCGGGAGTTATGATATTTACTCTCTTATCGGTACATTGAGCCGACAGTATGACCGCTACCAAAAGCTCGTACAAGCTTTTATATTTGAGTTCCGTTTTTGCGTTTTTGTAATTTTCTAAAAAAAACTTTTTTATAGCCTCTATCTCTTCTTTACTTGCTCTTACCATCATTCTCTATCTTATAAGCTAAAATTTCGGGTTCGCTATAGTTCGGTACGTTGTCATAGACAAATACCGCATAATATTTTCCGATTTCTGGAGTGCCGAAATTATCGTAAGTGTAATTATCTTTTCCGGCATAAAGTTTCACTCCGTCAAACGGGGTTTTCGGCGGATGGAATCTGTTTCTAACCACGTAAGCTCCTACGAAATCTTTATCTTTCGGATTCTCCCATGTAAGTTTAATCATACCGTTTTCTAAAGAAGCTTTCAAGTTTTTGGCTTTTTCAAGAGGCTTTTTTCTTTTTGGAATATATTCTATCACTAAAGAGGGGGCTTTTTCGTCGTCTTTGGAATACCAATCCACCGTCTGATTCGATGACGTCTCCAAACTCGTAGCTTTTACGATAAAAGAGGCCGTTTTATCCTCCTCATGCAGTTTTTCCAATTCGAGCATCGAATAGGTATCGAAAATGAAAAAGTGCTTTTTATTTGACGTCAAATCGTCTCTTCCTATATCGTAGCCTACATATTCGATACTTTTTCTATTTTTTATAGCCTCATAGGAATCGGAATCCACTTTGTCTATGAATTCTATATTGAATCTTACGTCTTTTTTGGTAGTTAGTTTGTTTTTGTTCTGCATAACGATATAGGCGTTTACTATTACCGTTTTGTCGGGATCCGGAAGAGAGCTTAAATCAAACTCCATATAACCGTAAATTTTGTTTTTATTCTCGTCAAATCCCGCTTTAAGCTCGTTATGTACGACGTTATCGGTGTAGATCGAGCTTAGTTTGATCGGTTTTAGCTCTATTTTTGTGGGAGGAATCGTATATTTGATCTCAAGATTGGGTCGATAATGGATACCTCCTCCGAATTTACCGTATCCGATATCAAATTGCATCATCTGAGAATCTCTTCCCAAAGGAAGCTTTGTCGGGCCCTCCACTTTAAACAGCACTTTTTGCTTCTCGAGATGATCGGCCAAAATTTTTCTCTCAAAGGCGTTTAGATTCCAGTGACTCCAGATTCCTTGCGTAAGCTTTTCCGATTTTATCGTATCGCCCAAAGTCTCTATGCTCTTTGCGTTGTGAATCTCGTCAAAATCGGTTATATCCGAAACGCTCTCTTCATCTATAAAGGATATCGCCCACTCTCCATATTTTTCTATCTTCACCCCTACCCTATTCATAGGATATAAGGATAATCTTGCGTATTTGATTATGGCGTTTTTGGGAATGGAGCTTAGATCGAACTCCATCACTCCGTAGCAAATTCCTTTGCTTTTATTTACACCTATAAAAAGAGAATTTTTACCGAAATGCGATCTGTTTTGCTCTTTGGTAAATTCTCCCACATATCCCACCTTTTTGGGAAGAGGGAATATGGTTCTTGAAAATTCGTCTCTGTCAAGAAGCGTTTTTATTCTAAGTTTCGGAGAAAATCTCGATTTTACGTTATTTGTCCTATCATATGCCCTTATATAATAGTAATACTCCGTTCCGGATTCAAGCTCTTTATCGATATATTTCGTATCTTTCGTAACCGCTATTAGTGAATTTTCTCTGCAAGGCTGTTTGTTTCTTTTGTTTCTATAGATTTCGAAATAGATATCTTTGTCGTTTTCATACTCCCACACAAGCTCTACGCAGTCGGTATCTATTCTCTCCACCGTAAAATTCTCAACCATCTTCGGAGCGGACTTGGAGTGGTTTTTGGCCTCGTTTAGAGCGTAAATCAGAGCCGGAATATGTTCGTGAATATTTTCTGACATATTTTGCATGTAATCCGGAATATTTCTCGTTCCAACTTCCACCACGGCAGCCGCTATCCCTTTGGAGTAGTAATACTCTCTTCCGCTTCCGCTTATAAGTTTGGTCGGCGGTTTTCCTCTATGTATTCCGTACTCTCTGCCGGTTACTTTCATAATCTCATAATTCATATTCGCACAAAGGATATTGATATCGGTTCCGTCAAGCTCCGCTTCGTGTCTGAATTTGTGAGCCGGGAAAAAGACGTTTCCTTGAGAGTGGTAATCCAAAGCTACGGTTATATTCGGATGAGAATCCACAAACTCTTTTATGGCTCTCGTTTCCGGTTCGCTAAACGGATAAGGTCCTCCGTAGACGTTTGAAGATGTATTGGTGCTTTTTACGAATCCCACACTAAAGTTTCTATTTAGATCGACTCCGAAAGTGCCGTCTTTGTTGTCTCTTCTATTTTTTCTCCAAAATGCGAAATGATTCCTTGAATACTCGAATCCGTCGGGATTTAGACAAGGAACCATATAAAGAGTGTTTCTAATGAGTGCGGAGCTTAAAAGCGGATTTTTTTTGTAATTTTCTATTACATATTTTATAAACTCTATCGCAAGCTCGTTTCCTATCCACTCTCTTGCGTGAATAGTGCCGGTATATAAAAGTGCCGGTTTCAAATCGGCATACTCCACATCCAAAGAGACGGTGGCAAGAATGATATCCCGCCCCTCCCACGTTGTTCCTATATTTTGTATCTTAATTAAATGAGGATACTCTTTGGCACACTCTTTTAGAAAATCTACACTCTCTTGATAAGATTTGTATTGATTTTTCATAACTCTCCTAAATGAATTTTCTTGAGATTCTCCCAAGCTTTCTTAATTTTTTGTAGAGTTTTATCCTTTATGCCTTTAAACTCTAATAAAAGTTCAGGTTCTTTTTCCAAGATTTCAATTAGTTTATCCTTTCCGAAATGCTCAAGCAGTTTTTTCGCTTTTTTCTTTCCAAAACCCTTAACTTTTTCACTAAGCATCTCAAAAAGACTCTCTTCGCTTACCTTTGAGCTTATGTCGCTCGATTCATCTTCGCTCTTTTGAATGGGAGTCTTTAGAGAAGATTTTTGAGAAGGAAGTTTTAAGCGATCTTGAAAATTCCAAATTTCACTCGGCCACTCCTCCCCTTTTCTCTCTTCGGTCAAAAGCATAGGAAATCTCTCGTCAAGCTCTCTTACTCTAAGCTCTCTTCCCGAAATCTTTAAAGTCTTTTCGCTATAAAACTCTCCGTCTCCGCTCGGTATATACTTGCCGAAAGTTATATATCTCATCGTTCTTAAAAGAGAGCTGTCTATTTTGCCAAGCTCCTCCCAGTTATACATAGGAAGATAAGGTTTTTTGAACATTCCGTTTCCGAATTTATACATCAGATACTGCCCTATCCAATCTCTTATATAAGGAAAAGCGGCAAAAGCCGTCGCACACTCCAAAAGTCTATATTTTCCGTCTTTCCCCACCGCTATGTCGGCTGCGAAATATTCGGCGTTGGCCGCTTTGGAAGCTTTCACCGCGATCTCCAAAAGTTCTACCGGTACGTTGTGATAGTCCATACTTCCGCCCTGGCTTGTGTTTGTAAGCCAGTGTCCTTTAGGAGGTCTTCTCCAAAATGCGCAAACCGGTTTATGGCCTATTAGCATTACTCTTACGTCCGCTTCCATAGGAACGAAATCTTGAGTATATACCGGATGGTACTTTTTCTTTCTCAAAAGCTCTTTAGCCTCCTCGTATGAATCCACTTTATGTACGAAATATCCGCCATAGTTCGAAGGACCGTAGGATCTTTTGATGATTCTCGGATAAGATGCGTTTTTCAAAAACTCGTCAGCCTCTTTGTGATCGTAAAAGATATGAGTTTTTGGAACGGGAATGTCATACTTCCAGCAAAATCTCGTAACGTTCTCTTTCGATTTGTTTACAAACTGCGCATCGAGAGAGGGGACGAATCTCACATTCGGAAGGGCTCTTGCTATCTCTCTAAAAGTTTCATAAGCGGTTGCCGGAATATTTCCTATCAAAACATCTATCTTTTTTCTTTTTACCTCTCTTATGAATCTATCTTTATCGTTTCCCCAATGATAGACTACCGTCTCTATCTTGTCGGGCCAACCTCTGAAATTCGATCTATCGAAAAATCTCAAAACATAATCCAAATACAAAAGTCCAAGTTTTGGTAGTTTTCTTTTTTTGGCCATTATTTTTTCCCCTTTATTTTTTTCTCTATAAGATTTACGATCGCATCTATCTTTTTATCGTTAAAGTTAAGTCCCATCTTCTCTTGCTCGGGCGTAGCGAATGCCGGAATACCGTTTACCTCCAAAACTATATATCTCTCTTTATCAAGATCGTAGATGATATCCACTCCCGCAATCTCGAGCCCCGTGATTTTTGCGGCCTTTTTGGCAAGCTCGACTATTTCGTCGTTCGGTTCTCTAAGGATCACTTTCCCGCCGCTTGTTATGTTTGTTTTCCAATCGTTTTCGGGAGCTTTTCTGCCGTAGCAAGCTATAAACTCTCCGTCCACGATATCGACTCTATAATCGCTTTTGTCGTAGTTTACGAACTTTTCCACATAAAAACATCTAAGATCCATTTGATTTAGGAAAGGTAAAAGCATATCGAGAGAGCTTTCGTTCTCTATCAACGCAAGCCCTATTCCGCCCCATCCGTCAACGGGTTTGTATATCATTTTGCTATTCCACTTTTTGAAAATGCTTCTTAAGTGTTTCGTATCGTCTCTGTGGCATAGAAAATATTCGGTAGTAGGAATACCGTTTCTTTTCAAAAGATGAATAGTTTTGAATTTATCTTCGGTTATTGAGAAGGCTTTGAAATTGTTAATAATAGGAATATATTGATCCAAAGCCTCATACAAATAGACTTGATATTGAGTTTGGCCTCCGGCATTGTAGGAGAAAAATAGATCAAGCTCTTCCATCGCCACACCGTTACACATTATATGGCCCTCTTCCGCCGTAGCGTATCTAAGATTTAGATCGGTTATGGCTTCTATTCCGCGCTCTTTTAATTTATTGACGATTTTTTTCTCTATTACATCGCCGCCGCCGTTTTGGTACATCCAAATACCCACCCTATAGTCGGACATCGACAACTCCTTTAATAAGATTAAAAACTAAAATTAAAATCGGAAAAACTATAAGTTTTTGAATAAAAATAGGTTATTTTTTCCGGGTAGCGACGATATAGAAAATATAGCTTATACAATCTTTAGAAAATGATCTATTTTATTTATTAAGATAAAATATGAAATAGGTTATTTTCCAAAATTATAGTAAAATTATATTAAAAGGATCGTTAACTATGGAAAGAAAATATGACTTTTCAGAACTCGCCGAGCTAATCAATATAAACTCTTATACGAAAAATAAAGAAGGAGTGGATAAAAACGGAAGATTGATGAGGGAGAAGCTTGAGAAATTAGGCTTTAAATGCGAAGTTTTCAAAAGAGAGGAGATCGGAGATCATCTGCTTTTTAAATCCCCTAAAAAGGAAGGCAAAAAAGTTCTTCTTTTAGGACACCTCGATACGGTTTTCCCTCCTATGAGTTTTGAGGAGTTTAGAGAGGATGAGGAGTGGATCTACGGGCCCGGTGTGTGTGATATGAAGGGCGGAAATTTCGTAGCTTTGGAAGCGCTTAGGAATATAAAAAAAGAAAAAGATATATACAATATAGATTTTTTGCTTGTAAGCGACGAAGAGACCGGAAGCGACGATTCGAAAGAAGTTACGGCCAGAGTCGCTCCAAATTACGATTACTGTATGGTTTTCGAGGCGGCGGGCAAAAACGGAGAGCTTGTGATAGAGAGAAAAGGGGTGGCAACTTTCTATATAGATATAAAAGGAAAAGCGGCTCATGCGGGCAATAATTATACCGAGGGCGTTAATGCAAATCTCGAAGCGGCAGAAAAATTGATAGCGATGACCGATCTAACCGATCTATCTCAAGGAACCACCGTAAACGTAGGAAAAATTGAAGGGGGAATAGGAGCGAACACCATCTCTCCTCACGCAAAATTAACAGTTGAGATAAGATACGCAAAAGCTAATGAGAGAGATAGAGTTTTGAAAGAATTTCATGATATCGTACACACTCCTTTTGTCCCCGGTTCAAAAGCCTCTCTTACCGGAGGGATTCAAAGAGACGTTATGCAAAGCGATCAAAAACAAAAGGAGTTCATACAACTTATAGAAAAGCTTACGGGAGAGAGAGTTTTGGTAGAGAAAAGAGGCGGTGTGAGTGACGCTAATATAGTAGCTTCCGTAGGTGTGACTGTGGTGGACGGATTTGGGCCTTATGGAGACGGAGATCATACGGTGCATGAGAGAGCTTTGAAAAGAAGCTTTGTTGAGCGGATAGAATTCGTTACGAAAATTTTGAAAGGAATAATCTAAAGATAAAGCTCTTTATCTTGTAAAAATTCTTTAAAAGTAAAATTAATCTATAATTTTACTTTTATTATAAAAATTACTTCCAAAGCTTTATATATGAAAAAGGTAAGATAGATTATAATGGTATAAATAATTTTTATACCAAAAGGAGTTGTTATGAAAAAATTGTCTTTAATTTCCGTCTGTGCGGCGGCCATCATGTTCTCTTTTAGCGGCTGTGCCCAAAAGAGCGGCGATGTGGCCATGAGCGAGTGTAAAACGCTGCAGGAGTGCGCTAATTTAGCGATAGAGAGAAAGAGCGAACTTGAGAGCAAAGAGGTTGCGCTTAAACAAAAAGAGGAGCAAATTCATAAACTTGAAATGGATTTGCAAAAAGCTCAAGCGGCCAAATCATCCGTCAAATGTCCTCCGTGTCCTACACCGAAATGCGATCTTTTCCCGCCTAACGCAAAACCGGGCGAGTGTTATGCGAGAGTGCTTACTCCTCCTAAATATAAAATCGTTACGGAAAAAGTTTTGGTTAAAGAGGCCGGAGAGAAGCTTGTAACTATCCCTGCAAAATATGAGTGGGTTACCGAAAAAGTTATGGTTAAAGAACCGGGCGAAAAAATCATAACGATCCCTCCTGTATATAAAACGGTTACGGAAAGAGTTATGGTTAAGGGACCGAGCAAAAAAGTTATCACTATTCCGGCTAAATATAAAACAGTTACGGAAAAAATTCTTGTTTCACCAGAGCATACGGAGTGGAAAAGAGGTAGAGGTCCTGTAGAGAGAATGGATTCTATAACAGGCGAGATTATGTGTTTGGTTAAAGTTCCTGCAAAATATAAAACTATAACCAAAAGAGTAATGGTATCTCCTCCTCAAGTAAAAGAGGTTGAAGTTCCGCCCGTATATAAAACTATTACAAAAAGAGTTTTGGTAAAACCTGCCGAGACTAAAAAAATCACCATTCCGGCTGTATACAAAACTGTAAGAGTTAAAAAGATGGTTACTCCTCCTCAAGTTAAAAAGATCGAGATTCCACCAGTATATAAAACTGTTACAAAAAGAATCAAAGTTGAGGATTCCAAACTTGTATGGAAACCTATCCTTTGTAAAACGAACATGAACGCTGATACTATAAGAAGATTGCAAATAGTATTGAAAAAAGCGGGTTACTATCACGGACCGATTGACGGAATTTACGGACCTTTGACAAAAGCTGCCGTTAGAAAATTCCAAAAAGATAAAGGATTGCCTACGGGAGCATTAACTCTTGAGACTTTAAGAGCTTGTAGAGTCGCTTTTTAAGCGACTCTCTCAAGAGTTATCTTTTTCCCTTTTAGGTTTGCATAGAGTTTGTTTTTGGAATAGAGGATATTATTGAGGGCTATATCGAAGCTTTCACTTATATCTTTATAGACCGTCATTACAAGGTGTTTATCGAAAAGCAGTTTATATTCACCTTTTAATTTAATTCCGTCTCTGTTTTCGAGTTCTACCAGATTTTTACCGTCTCTATTTATAAAAGATACTTTCATATCCTTATCGCTAAATTTCCATGATGAGTTCTTTATAAGAGATGATAGTGATACTCTCTCTTGCTCTTTTGAGCTTACTCTATCGTCATTTGAGAAACTTCTATAAGGTTGAAAATAGTTTGTGGTAAAAAGGAGACCGAAACCTAATACGGGAAGAAAAATCGAGTGTTTTATATTCATTATAGCTCCTTTCTTTAAACGCCGTTTTGTCTTTTAATCAAAACCGGCGTTTAAATTATAGCTAAAGTTGATTAACGAAGAGTTAATACCCCTCCTCTCTATCTTCCGCCCACTCGATTAATTTTTGTTTGGATATTTTATGTTTTTTACCTCCGTAGATATTTTCGTCAAGTTTTTTTAGAGTCTCTTTGATAAATTCATCCTCTTTGGCATAGGGAAGCAGAATTTCGAAAAGCTCTTTGTCATTTTTGGCTTTTTTGATCGCTTTTGAGAGAGCGGTTTCTCTTTTGGGTTTTAGGTTTTTTAGTTTGTTAAAGCCTATAACACTTAATATACCTAAAATATATCCCAAAATTAAAAGAAGATATTTAAAATATGAACTCTCTTCACTTGTAGCTTTTAAACCTTTTTTGATTTCTTCTTTTACGTTTTCATTAGAGCCGTTTTCTTTGGAACTTGAAGTTTTCTTTTCGATCTCTTTTTTTGTTTCGCTTTTTGTACTCTTTTTACCGCCGATTACCGTGATATGGATCGGTTTTGTCTTTTTGGTAAGCGGTTTTTGGGTTTTTTGATCGAAATATGTAAATTTAATCGGCGGAATCGTGAAGGAATGATCGGAAACTATCGCTATTTTTTGTGTAAAAGTTCCTACATACTTTCCGTTTTCTATTTTGGTGGATATTTTAGGCTCATCGGAATAGACAACGGCATCCTCTATATCCAAATCAAATTTCTTTATATCATCAATATTGCCCTCGCCCGCTATCGTAATGGTTAGATTTACCGGTTTATCTGCTTTGACTTTTCTCTTATCCACCGTAGCTTTTATGATATAGTCTCCGTAGACTTCGAGATTGTTTGGTAGAGGTTTTATGTTAAAGGTAATGGTATTTGAATATATCTTTTTCCATTGAATGGAATTATTGAACATTTTAAAGAGCGGATCGTTAAAGAACGGATCGTTGAAAAACGGATCGTTAAAAAAAGGATCTTTTTTTCTGATAATTTTACCCACCTTTGCAAAAGTGGGGCCTATCGTCAGCTCCCCGCTTTTTTGAGGAAATATTATATAGCTATAAGTTTTTACGAGGTAATTTCCATCAACCTTTTCGGAAACGCCGTCTATCTTTTTAACCCAAAAGTTTTTAAATTTAGGTTCCGTTATCTCAACCTTATCCGCCTTTACATCAACTCTTTTTCTAAACTCTATATCAAGTCTTATGGGTTCACCCACATATGCCTCTTTTTTATCGGCTTTCAATCGTAAAGTTACCGGCGAATCTTTATCGGATGCGGTTGCGGAGGGATTTAAAACTTTTATTTCTACCGGATCGGTTTTATAGACTTTCGAATCTATCTTTACCTCAAAAGATGGGATGGTTACATCTTTGGTAGGAGAGAAAGTATAGGTTCTTGAGATTGTTTTTTTGACATTCCCGTTTATTATAACTGTGCTTTGAGAGTCGGATGTTCCGGTTATCGGATATCCGCCGATATCCGTGATGTCCGGAAACTGTACTTTATCTCCTCCCTCCGCGTTTATGGTGAAAAATACCACATCTCCAGGATATATCGCTTTTTTATCCACACTGACCGAAACGGTTGCCGCAAGTGTCAATATAGGAAATAGCAAGCTTAAAATTATTAATTTACCAAGGCTTAACATTTTGTTCATTTTTATTCTCTCCTTTTGTATTTAGAGGCAAAAGCAGTGTGTTTACACCCCTTTGATTTAGCATTTTTTCATATTTTCTCACTTCCATATCGCTTATCGGAACATTTTTAGGTTTCATATTTTGGGGTGATTTTCTATCTCTTTTCTCTTTATCCTTGCCTTTTTTGCCCTCTTTATTTTTATCTTTTTGGTTTTTGTTTTCATCTTTTTGTCTGCTTTTGTTGTTCTTTTTGTCTTGATTTTTGTTTTGGTTTTGATTCTCTTTTTTGTCGTTTCCTTTGTTTGAATTTTGTTTGTTTTTA
>JAADDG010000030.1 GCA_013154075.1 Campylobacterota bacterium
TGATGGGAGAGAAGGGAACTCATACTCTTGAACATCTATTTGCCGGTTTTATTAGAGATCATTTAAACAGTGACGATGTGGAGATAATAGACGTCTCTCCCATGGGATGCAGAACCGGTTTTTATATGAGCGTCATAGGTGAACCGGATGAAGAGAGGGTGGCGAAGGCTTGGGAAGAGTCTATGAAAGATATTCTAAACGTAAAAAGCGAAAGCGATATTCCGGAGCTCAATATCTATCAGTGCGGAAGTTGTAAAATGCACTCTTTGAAAGAGGCTAAAGAGATAGCTAAATATGTTCTTGATAGCGGAATAGGAGTGATGAATAACGAAGAGCTTAAGCTTGATGAGTCTTTGTTGAAAGATGCCACCTGTTAGTTAAAAGGGAATATATTTCTCTTTTAACTTAGAAGTTTTTTATAAAATCTTCTGCATCTTTATAGAATTCGAGAAATTTCAAAAGACTCGTATCTATAAGATCGCATTTTTTTAAGCTCTCCCACTCTTTACCGACCATGCAGATTCTAAAATCTCCTAAAGAGGCGTATTTGATAGCCCATACGCAAAAAAGTTCGTTTAGAGTGCCGAGACTGCCTTTTTGTATTACAAAAAGTTCGCTATCTTCAACTAAAAGTTTTACTCTATCGTGCAGATTTTGAGTTACTATCTCTTTTGTCAGATTTTCGTTTTTGGGTCTTCTTTCGTTGAAAGCTTGCAAAGTTATGCCTATGCATGTACCTTTAGCCTCTTTGACTCCTATACTGATTGCTTCCATTAGACCTTGATATCCGCCGCATTTGACGATATATCCCTTTTGAGCTAAAAATTTACCTATCTCTATAGCTTCTTGATACTCTTTTTCGTGGGGTTTGATTGTAGATGATCCGAAAGTAGTGGCGTATTTCATATAAAAAGGGAGGCTAAGAGGCCTCCCGATTCTCCCTTATATAGCAGTGGTTATTTGCTTGCAGCCTCTTTAGCGGCCTCAAGAGCTTTGTCGTAATCAGGCTCTGCGGTAATCTCCGGAACAAGCTCTTTATAAGCTATTTTTCCATCTTTGCCTACTACGAAAATAGCTCTTGCGTTAAGTCCCGCAAGAGGTCCCTCAGCTATCAAAAGACCGTAAGCGTTGGCGAAATCTTTGTTTCTATAGTCGCTTCCCGTTTGCACGTTCTCGATTCCTTCAGTTGTACAGAATCTTTTAGCCGCGAAAGGAAGATCCATAGAGATAACCGTTACCTCTACTCCCTCAATTGCCGCAGCTTGCTCGTTGAATTTTCTTGTCTCGGCAGCGCAAACCGGAGTATCCAAAGATGGAACGGCTACAAGAAGCTGAACTTTGTCTTTAGCTCCTCCAACCTCGATTTCGTTTAGATCCGCTCCTACTACTTTTACTTTCGGAGCCTCATCGCCTACGTTTACCTCGTTACCAGCCAATTGAACGTCGTTACCTTTTAATTTTGTCGTTGCCATGCTTAATCCTTTTTTATAAAATTTTTGTTTGCTGTTGAAATTGTATCTAAATAGGATAAAATTTATCTTAATTAAGCATATTTTATTTTGATTTTTTCGAAATTATTTTTCGACAGGTAACCTATAGTCCAGCCAGCCCCCTCTTGTATAAAATCCTCTTATAACATTATAAACTTTCCCAAATCCTGCTTTTGCCAAAATTTCGGCCGCATTCGCCGATCTGTGTCCGCTTCTGCAAATAATCACTATAGGCTTATCGTAATCGTCGTTGGTTAGGTATTCTATCTCTTTTAGAAAGTTTTGATTAGGTTCTACCTTGCCGTTTACCTCATCATAAATCGGAACGAGTTTGGCCCCTTTTGGATGAAGTCTTTTGTATTCTTTGGTTGTTCTTACATCTATAAACAAAGCTCCGTTTTTAACAAGCTCATACGCCTCTTTTGCGTTTATGTTCTGATAACCGCTTGCAAAAAGAGATAAAGCGATAGATAAAATAAGTAAAGGTGTTAAAAAAATCTTTCTCATTCAAGCTCCTTTTTTTTTGAAGGTTCCACCGTTTTTAGCGGTTTGGATTCTTGTAAAAATTCTTCGTTTTCCGTCGGCCGTTTCGCTACGCATACCGCTTCGCAAAAAGGGCATATGACTTCCAAAAAACCCTCTTTTTCTTTGTAAAGATTGCTGCTAAACTCGCCTTTACAATACCAGCATAAAAATTTAAGCTCTTTTTTCATAATAAACCTTTATAAAAGTAATAATTTGAATCGTAATTGTATCAAATTTGTGTGAATAAATAGTAAAGCGGAAATTTAAATTTATCTCTTTTATTGACATTTGTAATATTAAAATCTATAATCTTTTGGATTTGTAAATAAAATAATAGAGGTTTGTATGAATATAGTTATTTTGGATCGAAAGACGCTTGGAGATGACGTAAGCGTAGAAAAACTAAAAGAGTTCGGAGATCTTACTATATATTCGGTAACCAAAAGAGGAGATCTTTTGGGCAGGATAGCGAAAGCCGACATTATCGTTACAAATAAGGTGGTGATAGATAAGTATGCTATGGATAATGCTAAAAATCTAAAATTGATATGTGTGGCGGCTACCGGTATGAATAATGTGGATTTGAAGTATGCTCAAAAAAAGGGAATAGTTGTTAAAAATGTAGAGGGCTACTCTACCGATTCGGTTGTGCAGCATACTTTTGCCATGCTCTTTTATCTATTGGAAAAACTTCGATACTACGATATGATAGTAAAGGGAGGAATTTGGACGAAAAACGAGATTTTTACCTGTCTCGATCGCCCGTTTTTTGAGATAAAGGGTAAAACGTGGGGAATTATCGGACTTGGAACGATAGGAAAAGAGGTGGCGAGAGTCGCTAAAAGTTTCGGATGCAACGTAATTTACTACTCTACAAGCGGAGAGAATAGGGATGAGGAGTTTGAGAGAGTATCTTTAGATGAGCTTTTGAAAAGAAGCGAAATAGTATCGATTCACGCTCCTTTGAACGAAAAGACAAAGAACTTGATAGGCAAA
>JAADDG010000034.1 GCA_013154075.1 Campylobacterota bacterium
CGCCGAATTTCTTAACCACTTTTCTAAAAGGAAGATCTGTATAGCCGGCAAGAGGAGCAAGAAAAAGAGGAGATTTGGAAAAGTCTATCTTTCCCATTCTTTTATACGAAATCCTCTATATCGAAATTCTTGCCGTTATCTATCAAGAATAGAAGATGTTTAAATTTCACATACTCATCAATAGATGAGTTTTCTAAAATCTCTCTTACTTTATCTATCATTTGAAGCTCAAAAAGAATAAACAAGTAAGCATCGCTTGCTTTCGGAAATTCGTTAAAGAGTCTCTCAAACAGGAATATAAGCGCATCAGGGTTCATTCGAGGTTTCAATTTCTTAGCCAAAGCTATAAAATCATCTTTATCGAAATCAAGTTTCTTGATAAGCTCTACGATATCGTCGTTTGTAAGGTTTAGAGGATGATCGCTGTTTTGAAATCTATCGATAATGATATCGAAAATCTCTCTATCGATTTTATAGCCCTCTTTTTCATACTTTTTGATCTGATCCAAAGAAGCGTATTTGGCGAACTCTCTAAAAGCCTCTTTGCAAAGCGGCAGACTCTTATCGGGACAGTTTTTCAAAATACCGTCTGCGTAAAGTTTATCTTTTTTGAGTTTATTTTCAAGATTCTTAAGAACCAAAGGATTATCTTTTGCGAGTCTATATTTGGATAGATCTACCACCTCTCCTCTCTCGAGCTTCTCTTTTAGATCCAAAATCTCTTGAATCTCTTCGTTTGGAACTTTTTTGGCTCTTTTTCTCGGATCTATATTGAAAATATTCAGTATTGCTCCGGGAAGTTTCAGCCATTCGGATTTGAATTGAACATTATTATCGAGTCCCAACAAAACGTTTTTGGTGGCTTTTATGAAGTTTTTATGCCCTTTTTTCAAAGCTCTCTTTTTAGACAAATCGATAGCGCCGTAAAACATCATATGAAGCAGAGTAAAAAGATACAGGATAAAGGCAGGAACAATTATCCAAACAGCAATAGGCAAAGTTATGGGAATACCGAAGAAATCGAGAGTATATTTGCCCCCTTCGAAACTAAAGACATACAGACCGATTATCAAAATCAGTAATAGGCCGGCCGCCATATACTTCTTAAAACCCATCAGCTATTCCTTTTTTCTGTTTTTCTCGATAATCTCTCTGCATACTATACAATATTTTGCCTGAGGTTTTACTTGTAATCTCTCCAAAGATATCGGCTCTTCGCACATTTCGCATATTCCGTAAGTACCTTTTTCCATCTTTTGCAAAGCCTCTTCTATCTCTTTAAGCTCTTTTGCCTGTTTATTGGTAATCGCGCTTTCAATCAGTCTATCGGTACTTATGGCGGCATAGTCGGCTTCATCGTTTAAATCGATACCTTTTAGAGAATCGATCTCCTCTTGAAAGTTTTGTATGTTTTTCAAAACCTGTTCTCTTCTCTCTATCAAAGCTTTTTTAAAAAAAACAATATCAATATTTCTCTTCATAATCTGACACTCCTTGCTTTATTTACAGACGATTCTATATCGTTTCAATTCGTCCCAAACTTAATAGCTATTTATGATAGGGATGGTTATTTAGAATCGTAAAAGCTCTATAAATCTGTTCGAATAAAACTATTTTTGCTATTTTATGTCCCATAGTCAATCTGCTCAATGAGACTTTAATATCGCATTTTCTTAGAAACTCATCTTCAAAGCCGTAAGCTCCCCCTATGAAAAAAGAGAGAGAGGCTCTGTCTTTGAAAAGCTCGCTAAATTGAAAACTATCGAGTTCTTTTCCTTTCACGTCCAATGCGACATTAAAATCTCCCAAAAGAGGCAAGAAGGCTTTGGTATAGGCTCTTTTGGCCTCCGCTTCTCCGATGCTTTGGGCTTTTGCAATATCTTTTGAAAAAATCGCTCTATCTTCAATTTTCGCAAATTTAGAGATCATTTTTTTATAGTCAAGTATTATATCGTAAAAATTATCTTTTTTAAGTTTTTCTATCGTATATATTTTAATCGTCATATAAACTTGACCCGACAACTAAATATTTTACATTTTTTATCTCATCATCAGGCCTCACTCCGCCTATAGCGGCCACCGGATGAATAGACAAAGCGGCAAGCTCTTCGATCTTTTTTCCCAAAATATTATCGGTATCTTTAGTGGAAGTCTTTCTATAGGCTCCAAGACCGATATAATCCAAATCAAGCTCGTTTGCTATCAAAATCTCCTCTCTGTTATGAGTGGAGAGTCCCAAAATCTTATCTTTTATCTCATCCCTTACTATTTTTACGGCCTTTTTTATATCCTTATCGAATCTCAAAATATCCTCTTGCCCAAGATGAAGACCGTCGGCCAAATCTATAAGCTCTATTCTGTCGTTTACTATCAAAATACCGTCCCAAAAACTTCGAAGAGTGCTTAATCTATCTCTCATATCCTCTAAAGAGGAGCTTTTATCCCGATACTGGATTATCTTGGCGTCATATTTTTTGCAAAGTTTTAGAAACTCGCTGAAAGAGACACCCTTTTTTTTGAAGGTATCGTAATCGAAAAGTGCGTAAATCGTATGCATGGGAAAAGAAGAAAAAGCCTATGAGGCTTTTTTTTGGGTATGTCCTAAATTGTCTTCGAAGTAGTGGAGAAAATCGACGATGGTCTTTTTCATGGCGTCTCTTTGAACGATCATATCTATAAGACCGTGTTCGAGCAAAAACTCGCTTCTTTGAAAACCTTCGGGAAGCTCCGCTCCGATCGTTTGCTTAATCACTCTCTGTCCGGCAAAACCTATCAAAGCTCCGGGTTCGGCAATAATTATGTCTCCAAGCATCGCAAAAGAGGCACTCACCCCTCCCATCGTGGGATCCGTCAAAACGGAAATATAGGGAAGTTTTGCCTCGTCAAGCTTCTTTAAAGCCGCGGCGGTTTTGGCCATCTGCATCAAAGAAAAGGTACTCTCCTGCATTCTCGCTCCGCCGCTTGCGCTTACGATAATAACTGGCTCTCTCTTTTCTATAGCTCTATGAACGGCTCTAACTATCTTCTCGCCTTCAACCGATCCCAAACTTCCGCCCATAAATTTGAAATCAAAAACCACAAGCTGCACCGGAATCCCGTCCATCGTACACTCTCCGCTAACTACCGCGGAGACTCTGGAGGTTTTCTCTTTGTTTTCGGCCACTCTTTTTTTATAGGATTTTTTATCTACGAATTTCAGCGGATCCACCGGCACTAAATTGGCATCAAACTCCACAAAACTATCCTTATCGGCCAAAAGAGCTATTCTCTCTTTCTGCCCTATTCTCATATGAAATTTACATTTGGGACAGACGTAATTTCTGTTTTGAATCTCTTTGTAATACATCAAAGATTGGCACTTATCGCACTTTATCCAGTGGCTTGGCGCCTCTCCCGGTGAAGACTGTTTTTTGATATTCCTAAAGATATGGCCAAAATTCATTTTACTTCTCCAACTATTTTTAACCGAATTATATCACTATTTAAAATATTTTTCTACAATATGTTTTGCGGCCTCTCTTCCGTCATAAGCCGCGGTTACCACAAGATCGCTTCCTCGATAGCAATCTCCTCCGCTAAAAACTCTCTCTTTGGAGGTTTCGTAATTCTCATCTATTACGATTCCGCCCCAATCGTTTACCTCTATACCGTTCTCTTTCAAAAACGAAGGAACGGCCGGATCAAATCCCAAAGCGAATATCACCACATCGGCATCCACTACAAACTCGCTTCCCTCTATCACTCTCATTCTTCTTCTGCCGCTCTCGTCTCTCTCTCCAAGCTCGGTTCTTTGCATCTCTATAGCTTTAACTCTTCCCTTCTCATCCACGATAATTCTCTTCGGAGAGACGTTAAAGACAAACTCCGCCCCCTCTTCCAAAGCGTTTTTGTACTCTTTTTTAGAGCCGGGCATATTCTCTTCGTCTCTTCTATACAGACACTTTACGCTTTTGGCGTTTTCTCTGATGGAGGTTCTTATACAGTCCATAGCCGTATCGCCGCCTCCGATAATCACCACATCCTTACCCTCTACGTTGTATTTGGAATCGTGAGGGAGATTGAAAAGTTTGTTTTGGATGTTTCTAAGAAACTCTATAGCAAGAAACGTTCCTTCCGCATCTTCGTTCTCTATTCCGGCTCTCTTGGACTTCTCGGCGCCTATTCCTATAAAAACGGCCTCATACTTATTCAAAAGCTCCTCAAAAGAGATATCCTTACCGACCTCCGTATTCAAAAAGAGCTTCATCCCCGCCTCTTCAAGCCATCTAAATCTTCTAAAAACCACCTCTTTATCAAGCTTGAAATTGGGAATTCCGAAAGTCAAAAGTCCGCCGGGCTTGGGAGCCTTCTCGTACATATCCACGCCTATTCCGTTTCTAAGCAAATATGTAGCGGCGGAAAATCCGGCCGGTCCCGAACCGATTACGGCGACTCTCTTATCGGTTATCAAAGGTTTGAAAGAGGGTTTGATTCCCTTTTTGAAAGCCTCTTCGCTTATAAAAAGCTCTATGGAGCCTATCGTTACGGCACCGTATCCGTCATTTAGCGTACAAGCCCCCTCGCATAATCTATCCTGAGGACAAACCCTTCCCGTTATTTCAGGAAAAGGATTGCTTTCGTTGGAGATTTTGAAAGAGAGCTCCAAATCCTTCTCGGCTACCGATTTCAACCAAAACGGTATGAAGTTGTGCAAAGGACATTTATTATGACAATAAGGATCTCCGCACTGAATACATCTATCGGCCTGAGCGGATGCTTCGTCCGGATTGAATACCTCATAGATCTCGTTAAAATCCTTCTTTCTTTCGTTGGAGCTTCTCTTTTTCGGCTCGATTCTCTCTAAATTTACGAAATTTTGCATATTAATCTCCTTCCTCAGGATTTAGAGGTACTTTAGTCATATCTTTGGGAATCACCATCCAAAAATCTCTTATAGCGTGTCTGAAATTATCCAAAATACATTGAGCTTTCTTACTTCCCGTCTCATTAACGTACTCTCTTAGTTTCTTTTTGATAAAGTGTCTCTCTTCGTCTCTCTCATCGGTATCGATTCTCGTAGCGTAAACGAGATCTTGATTGAGTTTGTCGATAAAGTCGTGTTTTTGATCGTAGATAAACGCGACTCCTCCGGTCATTCCGGCTCCGAAATTGATACCTGTCTCTCCAAGGATGATAACCACGCCGCCCGTCATATATTCGCAGGCATGATCTCCCGTACCTTCCACTATCGCCTCGGCTCCCGAATTTCTTATACAAAATCTCTCACCGACACTTCCCGCTACATAGAGTTTACCTCCGGTAGCTCCGTAAAGGCAGGTGTTTCCGGCACAGCTGAAAAGCTCTCCTTGGGTATTTGGAGTAATAACTATCTTACCTCCGTTCATACCTTTGCCCACATAGTCGTTTCCGGCTCCGTCTAAATAGATGGAGATACCGTTTATCAAAAACGCTCCCAAAGACTGTCCCGCTATTCCTTTTAGCTTGAAGGTTATCGTATTTGGCGGAAGGCCGTTGTTGCCGTAATATTTGGCTATCTCTCCGCTAATCAAAGCTCCGAAACTTCTATTTAGGTTTTTGATTCTCTCGGTTATTACGATAGGATTGGACGGATTTTCGATAGCCGGATAGACTTTTTTTAATATCTCTTTTTCAAATTTGTTCTCGTCAAACGGTTTATTAGACTCCACTTGGCAGGTATTTACGCCCGGCGTTTGCATCAAAACGGAAGAGAAATCAAATTTCTTGGCTTTAGGATGATCCACCACTTTCAAAAGATCGCTTCTTCCGATAATATCCTCAAGTCTCTCATATCCCAAAGAGGCCAAAATCTCTCTTACCTCTTCGGCCACTAACGTAAAGTAGTTTACGAGTCTATCCACCGTTCCTACAAAATGCTCTCTTAGCCTCTCATCCTGAGTGGCGATTCCCACACTACATCTGTTTAGATGGCAGATTCTAAGAATCTTACATCCGATGATCGTCAAAGCCGCCGTTCCAAAAGCATAACTCTCGGCTCCCAAAATGGCCGCTTTTACGATATCCATTCCCGTTTTCAAACCTCCGTCGGTTTGTAGATGAACCATTCCTCTTAGATTGTTCACTTTCAAAGCGTTGTGAGCTTCGCTAAGTCCAAGCTCCCAAGGATTTCCGGCAAACTTGATGGAAGATAGAGGAGCGGCTCCCGTTCCGCCGTCTCCTCCGGAGATGATAATCTTATCGGCGTAAGCTTTGGCCACTCCCGCGGCGATAGTTCCAACTCCCGCACTTGATACAAGTTTCACAGCTATCTTGGCATCGGGATTTACCTGCTTTAGATCGAAAATCAGCTGTGCAAGATCCTCGATAGAGTAGATATCGTGATGAGGAGGAGGAGAAATGAGCGTCACTCCCGGAATCGTATATCTTAGAGAAGCTATCAAAGGGGTCACTTTATGTCCCGGAAGCTGTCCTCCCTCTCCCGGTTTCGCCCCTTGAGCTATCTTGATTTGAATCTCTTCCGCACTTCTTAAATACTCGGGAGTAACACCGAATCTTCCCGAAGCTACCTGTTTGATTTTGGAGTTTTTCTCGCTTCTTAGTCTCTCGGGGGCCTCTCCTCCCTCTCCGGAGTTGGATTGTCCGCCGATTCTATTCATAGCGAGAGCCAAAGATTCGTGAGCTTCCGGAGAGATCGATCCAAGGCTCATCGCAGCCGTTGCGAATCTTTTGAAAATCTCCTCTTTAGGCTCCACTTTGTCGATAGATATGGGCTCTCTATCGGATTTGAACTCAAAAAAGTCTCTAATCATCTTAAGACCTCTGTTGTTTATGAGGTCTTTTACTCTATCGTAATCTCTCTTCTCTCCCGTAATGGAGGCTCTATGGATGGCGTTTGTGACGGATGGTCCGAAATCGTGAAATTCATTGCTGTGGATAAATTTGTAAAAACCGCCTATCTTGAGAGGAAAGAGCATCTCTTTCTTCTCTATCTCTTTAGCGTCGTTATAGTATCTATCGATTCTTTTCTCTATATCTTCATAACCGAGTCCCGGCAAAAGAGATACCGAATCGGGAAAACAATCTTTCACTATCTCATCCGAAAGGCCTATCACGTCAAAAAGAGATGAGTTTCTATAAGAGGCGATAGTGGAGATTCCCATTTTCGACATTATTTTCAAAAATCCCTTATTCAAAGCGGAATAAACATTTTTAAATTGATTTCTCATCTGATAGGAAGAGACTTTTCTCTTTTTTAGATACTCGTTTACGGTTGCAAAAAGAAGATACGGATATATGGCGTTTGCTCCGTACGCTACCAAAAGAGCGCAAGAGTGAGTATCGTACGCCTCTCCCGTCACCGCAACAGTAGTGGTCAGATGTCTGACTCCCTCCTCAAGCAGAACTTTATTCAATCTTCCCACAACCATCGCCATGGGAATCGCTTTTATGTTTCCGTTTTCTCCTCTATCGTCAAGAATGATAACTCTTACGTTCTCCTCTTTTACCGATCTTACAATCTCATCTACAAGCTTTTGCAAGCTTCCTTTCAAATCTTTCTCGAAAACCGTGGAGAAGGTTTTGTTTTTATAGACATCTTTATATCTTGGTTTGGTAGGATCTCCGAACGATTTCAAAATCTCAAATTTCTCTTCCATCAAAATAGGAGAGATGGATTTTAGTCTCGTAGCTCTCTCCGGAGTCTCTTTCAAAATATTTCTTATCTCTCCGAAACCGGTATTCAAACTCATAACAACCTTCTCTCTTATCGGATCGATAGGAGGGTTGGTAACTTGAGCGAATTTTTGTTTGAAAAAGTGGCTGAAGTTTCTTTGCTGCTCGCTAAAAGCGGCAAGAGGCGTATCGTCTCCCATAGAGCCGGTATTCTCTTTGCCGTCTTTTATCATCGGCTCTATAACCATCTCGATAGTCTCTTCGGTTATGTTGTGAAATCTTTGTCTGACTTTAAGATCTTCAAACTCATACTCGTCCGTCTTAGAAAACGAAACATCCAAAAACTCTTGCAGATACGTTACGTTTTGCATCAGCCACTTATCGTAAGGGTTGGAGTTTTTGAGATAATCGTCTATCTCCTTTGGCTTCATGATCTTTCCGAATTTCAGATCCACACCGATCATCTCGCCGCTTTTTAGCTTTCCTCTCTCTACGATAAGCTCCTCATCCAGATCCAAAACGCCGTATTCGCTGGTAATGATTATTCTATCGTCTTTGGTAATTACGTATTTTGCCGGTCTAAGGCCGTTTCTATCCAAAATACAGCCTATATATCTTCCGTCCGTCAAAGATACGGCGGCAGGACCGTCCCACGCCTCGAAGCATACGCTCATATACTCGTAAAACGCCCTTAATTTGGAATCCATATGGGGAGCGTTTTGCCAAGGAGCCGGAATAAGAGCTCTTGCGGCTTTGAAAAAGTCCATTCCGTTTAGAATCAAAAACTCAAACATATTATCCAAGCTTGCGCTATCGCTTATGCCTTTTTGAGTTATCGGAAGAAGTTTTTTAATCTCCTCTTTCGAGAAAACTTCGCTTTCCAAATCTTCCGATTTCATAATGGAGTTGTATCTGTTGGCCGCTATGGAGTTTATCTCTCCGTTGTGGGCTATCGTTCTAAACGGCTGAGCCAATTTCCATTGAGGAAGGGTGTTTGTGGAGAATCTTTGATGGAAAAGAGCGAAACTGATCTTGAAATCCGGATCGTTTAGATCTTTATAAAAATGTTTTATATGGGTGGGCATTACAAGCCCTTTGTAGGAGATTACTTTATTTGAGAAAGAGGCTATATAAAAATCTTTATCGTCTTTCAATGCATTCTCTATCTCTCTTCTTGTCAGATACAAAAGAGCCTCAAATCTCTTGGTGGCAATCAAAGAGTTGGTAGTAACGAAAACCTGCATGATTCGAGGAAGAGTCTCAAGCGCCTGCTGTCCCAAAGCCGACGTATCGATAGGCACCTCTCTGTAGAAAAGAACCTTAAGATCGTTCTTTTCGCATATTTGATTGATAACCTCTTGCTGATTTAGATTTTGCATAAAGATCATTCCCACCGCCACCTGTTTGGGAAGATCTATATCGGCCTCCTCTTTGGCCACTTTCTTTATAAATTCTTTCGGCATGGATAGAAGCAGACCGCTTCCGTCTCCGCTCTTTCCGTCTGCGGCTATAGCGCCTCTGTGCATCATTCTCTCAAGAGCCACTATGGCGTCTTGAAGATTTTGATGTGAAGGAATATTTTTTATATTGGCTAAAAGTCCAAAACCGCAATTGTCTTTAAAGCTTCTTAGCAGATCCATTGAGCAACCTTTTTATTAAACTGGTTAGAAAATTGACCGATTATAACTAAGAAAAAGTAAAGATTTGATAAATTAACTATCTTTAGGTAGAATATATATATGCAAGGTTACATTTTGAATATATTCGGAGTGAGAGATGAAGATTTAATAGTCTCGGTTCTTACTCCCAAAAAATTAAAAACCCTTTATAGATTTTACGGAGCGAGACACAGTTCCATTCAAATAGGCTATAAAATAGACTTCGAAATCGACAAAACCTCCCCCTCAAAACTCCCGCTTCTTCGGGGAGTTCACCATCTTGGATTCAAATGGCTATACGACATTCAAAAAGCGTACCTTTGGCAACATTATATAAAACTTTTTTATAATCATCTAAAAGGAATAGAGGATCTTGACCCCTTTTATTACAATCTTTTGGAAGAGAATACCAAAATCTGGGAGAAACAAAATCCCAAACGAATCATAATAGAATCTTATACGAAACTTTTGGAGGCGGAAGGAAGGCTTCATAAGGATTTTAAATGTTTCGCATGCGAAAAAGAGATAAGGGGAGAGTGCGTTTTGATAAGAGGTTTTTTGCCCTCTTGCAAAGATTGCGCCATAGGAAAAGTCTTCACAAAATGGAGAATCGAAGAGCTTTTCAATAACAAATCTTCCCTATTTCTAAACGATGAAGAGGTAAACGCCCTCTATAACATCGTATGCGAAGGGTTTTAATCCCCTATCGCACTTATACCGTAAATAGAAAGCTTATGAAAATTGCCCGACGGAGAGGAGGCGTACTCGCTCTTTCCTATCAATTTGACTCTAACTTTATGAAAAGACGGTTTTCTGCTCAAATCCCCTATCAACAGAGAAGCTATCTTGTTATCCTCATAGTAATAGCTGTCATACAGATATCTGTATAGATCCATGGTCGATATCAGTTTGTCATCTTCATATATCTCTATAATTCCTCCGCTATCTCCCTCTCCAAGCAAAAGATTCAACGCCGAACCGTTATAGGAAATTTCAAGTTCATCCCCTATCGTATCGCTATAAAGCAGTTTTGAAAAGTCGTATATAGCGCTTAAATCCCCATCTTCACTCCATCCCTCTCCTATTTTTTTCAAAGTATCGAAACCGATATCGTCAAGCTCTTTTGTCAAAACACCCAAAGCATACACTCTAAGGACTCCCGACTCGACCTCCACTCTCCAAGCGTGCTGCCCGTAACTCTCTCTCATATCCAAAGAGACGAGAATCGGAATAGTATGAAAGGAGGTTCGATCCTCCCTTAACTCTATCTCTCTTACAAGTTTTCCGTTTTCATCCGAAATTTTGGCTTTGAAAGCCTCTCTACTTTGAACTAAAAGGAAAGCTCCCTTTGCAAACGGATGCACAAACGTAGCGCTCTCCCCCTCTCTGATTTCACATACTTTATCGTAACCGTGCCTTTTTGGAGGATAGAGATCTTCCGCACCACTTGTAAGATTATACTCCACATATCTCGCTCCCTCTAATAAAGGAGTTTTAAAAATAAGCTCTGCATTTAGAGGAAAATCCTCGCTTAAATAGATCTTCTCGTATCCTTTAGGTCTAATCTCCGTGTTGTAGGGAAAAATCACCGATCTAACAGCGTTTGCGTAAAGCTTTTGTCCTTCGTCGTTCATATGAATAGTATCGCTTATCCATATATCTTTGCCCTCTTTGGCGGCCTCATAAGTATAATCCCAGCTATTAGCCAAAGCGCATCCGTATCTTCTTGCTATCTCTATCTGCCAATCAACCGTATCGCTATGATAATCTATAATGTTTTTATTGTTGCTTGCGGTAACTATCATCACATCTTTACCGGCTCTTATAAGCTTTCTTATCATAGCTTCATAAAACTCTCTATTGTATGTAAATTCGGTAGTCCCGTAAGCGCCGTTATTGGTCCCGAGACCTATGATATAAAGATCATAATCGTCTCTCAAAACGGGATCATACTCTCCGGCTACTCTAACGGATGAAACTTCTCCCTCTTCCACATATCCGGAAGTATTTACATCAAGGCCAAGCTGCGCAAGCCCCCACATAGGAGTCTCTCCCCCCACGGAGAAATTCTTAAGCTCCAAATCCTCAAAATGAATCAAAAAGCTCTTATCTTCATTATTTTTATTAAAGACTCTATCAAGCCATCTATTTCCCTCTCCCGTATAGGGTCTAAAAAGACTATCCCCTATAATCGCAACCTTTATCTTCTCTTTCGAAAAGAGCTTTTTAGTAAAAGAGGAAATAGCGTTTTTAGGAAAAGCGGGATCTATGGGAATAACCTTTTTCACTCCGTTTTCATCCGTCTCCACCAATCCCAAAAGGATACCGCCGTCATGATAGTAGTGCTTAAATCTATGAATCTTTTTAGTACACAAATCTATAAAAATATATTGATCCTCATTCGCAAAAAGAGGAATAGAACCTCCAGCAAACTCAAAAACCTCCCCATCTTTATCTTTCAAAGAAAAAGAGGAGACTCTCAAAGAGAGATTATCCGCTTTTAAAAGATCATCGAAATGAAGATAGCTTTCAGAAAGTTTCCTAAACTCTTCGGAATCCAAGAAAAACTCTATAACCTTCTGTCTCGAATACTCTCCGTCATTTAGTTTGCCGACCCAAAACCTAAGTCCCTCTTCCTCGGCGGCCCTATTCATAACCGCTTGATAAAGAACCCTTACAAAACTTTCGTTATCGAGATTTTTATCTAAAAACTCTTTAGAATACAAAAATCCTCCGGCAACCTCTTTGGGAGTCATTTTGCCTTCCATAATATTGTCATACCAGTAATAAACCTCCGTAGGAGCCGGAGTTCTGTCCAAAATAAGATTGTAAAATCTCTCTATAAAGGAGTAAAGCTTATCCTCTTTATCGTAAGGAGTGATTTTATATTCCAAAGAGGTTAGAGTAAACTCTCTTGAAAAAACGAAGGAGTAAAAGATCTGCTCTCTTTTTACCCTTTTTTCTTCAAGCATCTTAGTCCAATAATCCCAACCATCCTTATCCGGTTCTCTATCCAAAAAAGTTTTATAAAGCTTTCTTACAAACTCTCTATCGGAAGTATCCGAATTTTGAAATTCCGGGCTTTTGAAAAACTCTTTAGCCACATCCGCGGCACTTAGATTACTCTCTAAAAGATTACTCCAATAAGCGATTCCCTCGCTATCTCCCTCTCTTCCCAAAAAATTCTCATAAAGTCTGTTTACGAAAGCCTCCGTTTTTAAAGAAGCAGCCCATACGCCGCTAAAAGATAGCAGCATAAATAAAAAAATAAAACTAATTTTCAAAGAAAATTTTCTTGACATCTCTACCGCCTTTTATGGATGAAAATCTATAAAAAATCTTTTTCAAAAAGACAACTTAAATTTATTTTTTATGAAATCGTCCGATTCTTTGAAAATTTTATTTTACCGAAAGAGGAGTAAAAAATCCATTTTTTGAATTTTTATTAATGAAGGAATCTAATTGGAAGAAATTATATTTTAAAAAATATATAAAATTTTTTGGATTTTAATTTAAATATTTTTTCTAAATTGACGATTGATAATTTTTGAAAAACTCTACTTGAAAATGTGTCAAAAGAGTATCTTTGCAAACGGGCTTAAATAAAAATTATATCTTTAGAGCTTATTGGATGTTAAGCGATTTTATCTAAAAATAACAATTATGAGTTAAAAGGTAAAAGAATGTTCAAAAAGTTATTAGTTATTTTGATCCTCATTCTTTTTTCTTCTTCTTTGCAGGCACAGGATAAAGGAGCGAAAATGAGACTATTGAGTCCGGCCTTTAAAGACAAATCGGAAATTCCCGTGAAATTTACATGTGACGGCGAGGATATATCTCCCCCTTTGATGATAAAAAACGTTCCTAAAGAAGCAAAAAGTCTGGCTCTTATTATGGACGATCCGGACGCGCCGAGAGGAACTTTCGTACACTGGGTGGTTTACGATATAGATCCTTCAATAACTTTGATAGAAGAGAACCAGCCTCATACTCCGACTATTTTAAACGGAGCGAAACAGGGCAAAAACGATTTTCCGAAAATCGGCTACGGAGGTCCGTGTCCGCCGAGCGGAAAACATAGATATTTTTTTAAATTGTACGCTCTGGACGCTAAACTCGATCTCGATCCGGGACTTACGAAAGCCGAGCTTTTAGAGCATATCCAAAGACATATAATAGCTCAAAGCGTTTTCATGGGTACATATGAAAGGAAAAAGAAAAAGTTCAATCTATTCTCTTTCTTCTTCTAATTTATTGAATATACTGCTTCTTTAATGGCGGCTTTAGCCGCCCTCCTCTTTAAAAAATCAAAGTTTCAATTTAATTTTGGTAGAATCTATCTAAAAATAGTTTCTCAAAAAGGCCTCCTATGGAAAATAAAATACAAGATATTCAAGTAAAAGAGGTAAAAGAACCAAAAAACATAAAAGTCTATGAAGTATCTTTTTTGCAAAACGGAAAAAGAATAAAAAAAGAGGTGGCAAAATCCAAAGACGTAGTAAAAATACTTCTCTATCACGAAGAGAAAGACGCTTTCGTTTTAGTCAAGCAGTTTAGACCCATCGTATATATAAACCACCCTCAATATGCCTTTAGATACGAGCTTTGCGGAGGAAGAGAGGATAAAGAGGGCTTAAGCAGCGAAGAGGTGGCTAAAGAGGAGGTTTTGGAAGAGTGCGGATACAAAATAGATAAACTTGAGAAAATAACAACTCTTACAACAAGCGGAAGAATGACTCTATATTTCGGAATAGTCAACGAATCTATGAGAGTCTCGCAAGGAGGCGGGGTGGATTACGAGATGATAGAT
>JAADDG010000038.1 GCA_013154075.1 Campylobacterota bacterium
TCATTGCTTCAGCCAATACGGCATCAAGCTTATAATAAATCGGTTCTCCGAGTCCTATCGGGGAGTTTAGCACTTTTACCAAAACAGCTCCACCTATCGAGTCGTGGGACTCTTTAGCTTTTAGAATCTCTTCTTTTTGTGCTTCTTCCATCTCTTTATCAAGAGCGTAAATCTTGCTATTTTTGGCATATTCGAAATCGAAGTTTTTACTCTCTATTGCACCTATTTTATAAACTCCGCTTACTATTTCGATATTTAGCTCTTTTAGCATAAGTTTGGCTACGGCGCCGGCTGCCACTCGTGCCGCGGTTTCTCTCGCACTGCTTCTGCCGCCTCCTCTATAATCTCTTATGCCGTATTTGTGCCAGTAGGTAAAATCCGCATGTCCGGGTCTAAAAATATCTTTTATGTTTGAGTAGTCTTTGCTTTTTTGATCTTTGTTAAAAATTACCATCGCTATCGGAGTTCCGGTGCTAACTCCCTCGAATACGCCGCTTAGAATTTCTACTTTGTCCGCCTCTTTTCTTGCGGTTGCGAATTTGTTTTGTCCCGGTTTTCTTCTATCAAGCTCTTTTTGGATAAACTCTTCGTCTATCTTTAGGCCTGCCGGTACGCCGTCTATCACACAGCCTATCGCTTTTCCGTGAGATTCTCCGAAAGTGGTTAGAATAAATCTTTTTCCGAAACTATTCACTCGTTTCCTTTTCCAAAATTTCCAAAGCCTTTTGGGCGGCTTTTTGCTGAGCGTCTTTTTTGCTTTTGCCTCTTGCGGTGGCTAATTTTCTGCCTTTTACGCTCACCTCTATCTCGAACTCTTTCTTGTGATCGGGTCCGAAAGCTCCTATGAGAGAGTATTCGGGAGTCGTTCCGAATCTTGCTTGAGTTAGCTCTTGAAGAGTGGTTTTGTAATCTTTAAATACGCTTTTTAGATCGATTTTCGGATAAACCTCTTCAAGGAGTCTTAAAACTATCTCTTTGGCTTTCTCAAGCCCGGATTCAAGATAAATAGCTCCTATCATGGCTTCAAAAGCGTTTGAGAGCAAAGATGGCTTCTCTCTGCCGTGATTGTTCTCTTCGGCCAAAGATATGAAAATATATTGCCCTAAATCTATCTTTTTTGCAAGTTTTTCAAGCCCTTTTTCATTTACCAAAGAGGCTCTAAGTTTGGAGAGTTCGCCTTCGTTTACTTTGGAGAATTTTTTGAAAAGATACTCCCCCACTATCAGATCTATAACGGCATCTCCCAAAAACTCCAATCTTTCGTTGTTGTAGGACTTTTTATAGCTTTTGTGGGTAAGCGCCTCGATTATCAGATCCCTGTTTTTAAACTGATAATCCAAACTCTTTTCAAGTTCTTTTATCTCTCCCATTTTATACCTTTAATTTTTCTGCTTCTTCTTTGGCTATTTGATCGCATTTTTCGTTTTCTATGTGTCCGTTATGGGCTTTTACCCAGACGGCCTTTATTTTGTGCGGAGCCGCGATCTCTACGAATTCTCTCCACAATGAGGGGTTTTTGACTCCCTTGAAATCTTTTTTTATCCAGTTTTCAAGCCACTCGTTTATGCCTCGAACCACATAATTTGAGTCGCTATAGAGCTCTATTTCGCAAGGCTCTTTCAAAGCTTTCAATGCCTCTATAACCGCTTTTAGCTCCATTTGATTGTTTGTAGCTTCTCTCTCTCCGCCCTTTATTATCTTTTCGTGATCTTTGTATCTAAGTATCGCGCAATATCCCCCGGCTCCCGGATTTCCAAGGGACGAACCGTCGCTGAAAATGGTTATTTTTTTCATGCTCTCCCGTTTTTCTTTACTATTTTAGGAATCGTAGCGGCCGAATCGAAAGCATAACAATGAGGGCATCTGTAAAAAAAGAGAGGAAAGATCTGCTTACACTCCTTACAGATGTACTCAAACCCCAAATCCGCTCTCTCATAGCCGCTTCTTTTTAGTTTTATCAAGACATCAAATTCGAAAATTTCGCTTTCTTTGCTTTCTTTTGAGATACCTCTGGCACTTAGTATCTCAAAAAGAGCTTGGTTTTTGCAATCTTTTAGAAAAATTCTCTCTTTTGGCAGATACCATATGAGATCTGCGATTTTGTAAAAATCAAAGAATTCTATCTCTTTGAATTTAATATCTTTTTCTCTTCTGCTTATAAATTCAAAAACTTCTCTTTGAACGATTACGCTCTCTTTCGAGAGCTCAAGAAGTCTCCTTTTCTTGGTCAAATAGGGCGATTTTGCGTCGGTTATTATATCCAAAGCTTTTATATATTCTCTTTGCTTTTTTACATCCACCCCTAATTCTTCAAGAGAATTTAATATTTCCAGAACTTTTTCATATTTTCGAAGTTTTTCGTAAATAACAAGCAAATATTTAAGCGCTTCTTGGTTTCTTGGATAGTATTTTAGTCCTTGAAGGAAGGTTGTCTCGCTTTTTTTCAAAAATCCGGCTTTAAAATAGAGCTTTCCAAGCATCGTAAAGATTTGGATTTTCTCTTCTTTTCTCTCCACTCTCTCCAAAAGCATTAGATATATCTCTATCGCCTTTTCATAATCTCCCTGTTTTTCGTACAAAAGCGCTATTAGGATGATGGACTCGAGAGAGATGTTTTTGTCTTTCGCAAAAATCTCGTACTCTAAAAGGTCTTTGTTGGATTCGAATTTTTTGACAAAATTTTTTATTTGGTTTTTTTCTTCCTTGTGTTTGTAGACACTCCACCAGTAGCTTGCGAAAGAGATGATAAAAATTATCAAAAACAATATTATGATACTAAAAAGGGGATCGTGATAATCTGTAAAAAATATTTCCAATTTTTTGTCCGCTTTTGTGATTTTTTCTTTTTTGGTAAAATCGTCTTAATTTAGAAACAAATTATATATAATTAACCGATGTTACGCAACTCTCATTTATACTCTGATATAATAAGATTATGATAGATCCCGCTTCAATAGAAAATTTAAAATCGCGAATAGATATAGTAGATGTTATCGGCAGCTACATAGAGCTGAAAAAGAGCGGAGCCAATTTCAAAGGCTTGTGCCCTTTTCACTCCGAAAAGACTCCGAGTTTCGTCGTAAGTCCAGCCAAACAGATTTATCACTGTTTCGGATGTCATGCAAGCGGAGATGCGATAAAATTCGTGATGGATTATGAGAAGCTCTCTTATCCCGAGGCGGTTGAGAAGCTCGCTTCGATGTATCGCTTTTCACTCTCCTATACCAAAAGTTCCGGCCTTAAAAAGAGCGATATTTTAGAGAAGGCTAAAATATTTTTCATAAGAAATCTGGAGAATTTCAAAAAGGCTAAAGAGTATCTTTTGGATAGAGGAGTGTACGAATCTTCCATAGAGAGATTCGAGATAGGGTATGCTCCCTCTTCCGCGGAGTTTTTGAACTTTTTGCAAAGAGAAGGGTTTTCCAAAGAGGAGGCTTTGAAATACGGACTTGTAGCAAAAGATGAGAGGGGAAATTTCTATGCCAGATTTATAGAGAGAATAATATTTCCTATCTACGATCCAAGAGGAAATATAGTGGGTTTTGGAGGGAGGACTATTAGCAATCATCCGGCTAAATATATCAATTCTCCCCAAACGGCCTATTTTAACAAATCAAGGCTTCTATACGGCTATCATCTGGCAAAAGACAAGATTTTAAGAGGCGGCAGGATAATCGTAACTGAAGGGTATCTTGATACGATTATGCTACATCAGGGAGGTTTTAGGGAGAGTGTGGCCACTTTGGGAACGGCTTTGACGAGGGAACATCTGCCTCTTTTGAGAAAGGGGGAGCCGAAAGTGATTTTGGCCTATGACGGAGATAGTGCGGGGATAGAGGCGGCTTTCAAAGCCTCAAAGATGCTTAGTGTCTCTTCGATCGAGGGGGGAGTGGTAATATTTGAGGGCGGTTTGGATCCCGCGGATATGGTAAAAGAGGGTAGAAGCTCGGAGTTAAAGAAGCTCTTTTTGAATCCCAAGCCTTTTATAGAGTTTTGTCTTGAGAGGATCGTAAGGAGTTTTGATATAAGTAAACCTTTGCAAAAAGAGGAGGCTTTGAGAGAGGCTAAAGCTTATCTCTCTTCTTTATCGGAAATTTTGAGAGAGGAGTATAAGGGATATTTGGCCTCTTTGCTCAAAGTGGACGAATCTTTGATAAGGTTTTCTAAAAGAAGAGAGAAAGAGGTTGAGAGAAGGGAGAGAAGAGAGGAGATTTCGGAACTTACTTTGATAAAGACGCTGCTTTTGAATCCTCATTTGATAGATGAGGTTTTGGATATGATAGACGAATCGATGTTTACGGTGCATAAAGAGGAGTTCTCTTTGCTTGTGAGAGGAGAGAGGGAGGATCCGAGACTTCTTGAGATAGAGATAAGAGAGGATATAAAGGAGTATGACAAAGAGGATCTAAAAAAACAGCTTTCAATTTTTCTTATAAAATATTATAATGGCGTATTAAAAAAAGTTATGAAATCTAAAGAGCTCTCTTTCGAGAAAAAGAGCTTTACGATAAGAAAGATAAGAGATAAAATAGATAGACTTAAAAGAGGAGAGTTGGTAGCTTATGAGAGCTTTGGCACTATTTAGCGGAGGACTTGACAGTATGCTTGCCGTTAGGCTGATAAAAGAGCAGGGAATTGATGTAACGGCGCTTTTTATAGATACGGGATTTGGCAGTACGAAAGAAAGAAGAGATATTTTGAAAAAGAGAGCTCAAATAGCCGGAGCTGATTTTGAGATAATCGATACCAAAGAGCAGTTTGTAAAAGAGATTTTATTTAATCCGAAATACGGATATGGGAAGAATTTCAATCCCTGTATAGATTGTCATGCCAATATGATAAGAATCGCAAAAGAGCTTTTGCCAAAATATGAAGCGAGTTTCGTAATTACCGGTGAAGTTGCCGGTCAGAGGCCTATGAGCCAGAGAGTGGATGCCATCAAGAACGTAACGAAACTTGCAAACGAGGAGATGGAGGAGGGTCTTGTTCTAAGGCCGCTTAGCGCTAAGCTTTTCCCTCCCACCAAGCCCGAAAAAGAGGGATGGGTGGATAGAGAGAAGCTTTTGGGAATATTTGGAAGAGATAGAAAAGTGCAGCTCTCTTTGGCTAAAAAATATGGATTTGAAGATTATGAAAGTCCGGGTGGCGGATGCCTTTTGACGGAAGCGGCTTTTGCGGCGAAGATTAGAGATTTTATAAAATATGATAAGTTTGATCCTGAAGATATCGATGTGCTTAAAGTGGGAAGGCATTTGAGACTGCCCGATGGAGCAAAACTTGTGATAGGCAGAAACAAAGAAGAAAATGAAAGAATCAAAGAGATACAAAATGATAAGTTCGTAAAAGTCAGACTTCTAAACGCTACGGGGCCTTTGAGTCTGCTTAGCAAAAACGCAAGTGATGAGGATAAGAGGCTTGCGGCCGAGCTTTGTTTGGTATATGGCAAAACGAAACAGGGCGAAGAGTATGAAGTGTCGGTGGGAGATGAGGTTTTGAGATTCAAACCTTTCGTCTCGAAGCAGGAAGCGCAAAAGTTTTTTCTGAAAATGTAGGTTTTTGTGGTATAATACTTTCTCGTTTCGGGGCGTTAGCTCAGTTGGGAGAGCACGACGCTGGCAGCGTCGGGGTCACCGGTTCGAGCCCGGTACGCTCCACCAAAATTTAAGGTCTAAAAACTTTTATATCCAAATTTCTTATAACTTTATAATGTTTGTCATTTGCCGTGATGAGCGTAAGTCCGTATTTTGTGCAAGTTGCTCCTATCAACGAATCGGCTAACTCCATAGTGTGGCTTAAAAAATACTCCTCCATATAAAAAAGAGCTTTTGCGGAAATATCTTCATCTATGTATATCACTTTTATTTCCCATGATTTTATCATTTTTTGAAGTAATTTTAGTTCATGTTTGTTTCTCATTCCTTGTATCAATTCCATATACGTAATACTGGATATACAAAAATCTATGGAGTGAAGCAGTTCTTTTGCCTTTTCGTTTCCTCTTAGATACCATATAAAGACATCTGTATCTACGAGATAGTCATATATCAAAACTTCTTCCTTTACGAAGTTTTCTTACTATTTCGTCAACATTTTCTTTTTTATTACTCCATATTCCGAAGGCTATATCCTCTTTTTTTTGTTTATTGTGATTTGTAGGAATTAATTTCGCTTTAGCTTTTCCTCTGTATGTGATGGTTATATTTTCACCTTTACTGAGAGCATCGAATAGCATCGAAATATTAAATCTCAAATCTTTTGCCGTTACTGTCATTTTAACTCCTTAAGTTTATATTTAAAGTATATACTTTTTGGATGATTTTGTCAATGTTATAAAAATTTTGTTTACCTTTTATCCCATCCGACCATTCCCCATTTCTCAAGATCTTTTTGAAGTTGTATTAAGTTTTTATCTTTTTTGTGGCAGGCGTAGCAGGCGTTCGTTTCGGGAGGCATTTTATATTTTATCGTCTCTTGTGGAGTGGTGAATCCAAAAAGGTGGCTTCTTACCGTAAGAGGTGATTTTTTGGTATGTCTGCCGGTTTTTGGCATATGGCACTCTACGCAAAGGGAGCCTTTTGAGTTTGGCTTATGGTGTGTGTGGGCTTGTAGATTTTTTTCGTGAGGTCCTATTACCGAGCCGAAATCGTGGCATTTCATACATAGTTTATTGCCGTCGTTATTTTCGGCGGTCGGTTTTAGAGTGTGCGGATCGTGGCAGTTTATGCAGGTGATACCGTGTCTGCCTTTCATTGAGTGTACGAATTCGTTTCCTTGAGTTCGGTTCTTTTTAGCCGCTCCGTTGGCGTAGAATTCGGAGGTTTCATGTCCCATGACAAACGGAGCTACGAGTTTGTATTTGACCAAAGCTCTCCCCGCTTCATATCCGAACGGATAGTCTCTCGCATCCCCGAAAATCTCGCTTATATTGTGATCTTTAAGTCTTATGTCCCTATTTCTCATATGGCATTGAAGACATACCTCGTTTTGTCTGAGGGGATCTGCCAAGGAGGCTTTATAGATTTTGGAGTAAGGGTTTTTTACATGATTTGAACCGGGACCGTGGCATGATTCACACGATATACCGAGATCGATTCTCTTTTTTCTCGACATAAAACCCGTGAAGTGGCATCCGTCGCACGCTCTGGAAGTCGGCAGAGCTTTATTGTCTTGCGGATAAGCGTCTTTGTACCAATATTTCCAAGGTTTAAAATGCTGCCATTTGCCCGTTTGGACGTTCCATTGGTAGTTTCCAGGCACATAATCTTCGCTTCCGTTTCTATCTTTTCTAATCATATATCTTTGTTTAAATTTGCCTCCTACCGTATAGACGGCCTCTTTTAGCGTAAAATCGGCGTCTTTTGGGAGTTTGGAAAAATCGGCTACGACTACGGAGGGATCTTTTTTGATATCTTGGATCATTTTCGGATGTCTTGAAGCATGCCAAGATTTAAACTGCTCCTCATGACATCTTTTGCACTTTTTAGCCCCTACGAAATAGGCGCTCTTTTGATCTTTAGGCTGAAGATCTTTATTTAGTCCCACTCTCTCTTTTGTCAATTGATCGTAAAAGGGGTAGATTTTCTCTATATTTTTATAGATCCAAAATCCTCCGCCCAAAATTCCCGCACCCAAAAAGGTATAAACAATTTTCCTAAACATCTCTTTTCCTTCAAATAATATCTAAAAGAATTTTACAATATATATTTGAAACCAAATTTGTTATACTTGTATAAAAAGTAAATGGAGTACTCACCATGGAAACAAGTGATCTTATAGTCATAGTCTCTACGCTTTTATTGAGTGTCATTCTTCTAAACAAAAAGATAGACGAATCTCCCATATGGAGAGCTACCGCCATACCTTTGGCGTCGATCATAGGAAGCGGTTTTTTGGTCATAGCGCCTCTTTTGTATATGACGGTGGGGACATACTCCGTTTACGCTATGCTTTTTTTGGTAATAACCGCTTATATGATAGGATCCTCTATCAGATACAATATCAAAGAGATTGAGCCGAGACTCGAAAACGATACTTTGGCAAAGCCGATTTTGGTTTTGGAGAGGTTTTCCGATCTGGCTTTGGCCTTTGCTTATATTACGAGCGTTACGTACTATCTCTCTCTTTTTGGAGATTTCGCTCTAAGAGGTATCGATCTGGTGGATCCCACACTCTCCAAGACGATAACGACGGCTTTGATACTCTTTATCGCTTTTTACGGAAATCATAGGGGATTTAATTTCTTGGCGAAATTCGAAAGCGTCAAGCTGGCTATTATCGGAGGTTTGATAGCCGGGCTTATTTTTGGAAATTATGAAGCTTTTAAAGAGGGAGTTTGGGCACTGCCTTCCTTCAAAAGTGCTTCTTTGGAAGCGATGTTCGTTATTTTGGGAATGCTTATAGTGGTGCAAGGATTTGAGACAAGCAGATATCTTGGCGATAAATTCGATAGAGATTTGAGAATCAGATCTATGAAAGTGGCTCAATGGATCTCCGGTGGGGTTTATGTAGTCTATATCGCTTTGATGCTTTATTATTTCAATTATCCTATGCCAAAAACCGGTGAAGATACCGCTATCATCACTCTATCTAAGCATATCTCCCAAATCCTTCCCGTTATGCTTTTGGCTTTGGCTCTCATAGCTCAGTTTGATGCCGCAGTAGCGGACGCTCAAGGGGGAAACGGCCTTTTTATCGAAGTTTTGAAAAAATATTTCACGAAAGTGATTAACGGAATAGGATATATCGTCATAGCGGTTTTTGGAATAACTATTGTTTGGACTTCCAATATTTACGAGATTATTACCTATGCATCCAAAGCTTTCGCTCTCTATTACGCTATTCAGGCGGTAGAATCGGCTCTTACGGCGCTAAAACACAACAAAGAGTATGGTAAATTTCTCTATTTCGCTTTTGTGGCTTCTTTGGCTTTGAGCGTAGTGGTGCTTGGAAAGCCGGCCGGAGGGTAATTTTTGAGATGTCTTTTGTGTGAGAGTTTTTCACTTTTTCATATTTGCGAAAAGTGCCGACGAAATTTGCTCTCTCCCTCCTTTTTCGAAAGAGAGCTTGAGGGAGGTTTGAAGGTTTATAGCTTTTATAGATACGGCGAAATAGAGTCTCTTTTGGAGACAAAACACACCTTTATGGGATATTTTATTTACAAAGCTTTGGCTAAAGCCTCTTTTTTAAAATTTGCGAGGGATTTTCAAGCCGATATTCCTATCTATGCCATAGGGATAGATGATTATCCTCAGTTTGGCTACTCTCATACCGCACTTCTTGCCAAAGCTTTAAAGGGCAAAAATATTTATCCTATCTTTAACTCTTTGATAGCTTTAAACAGAGTCAAATATCGGGGTAAAAGCTTGGAATTTCGAGTAAAAAATCCTCGAAACTTTAGATATTCCTTTAAAAAAAACATAAACGCAATACTTGTCGATGATGTCGTAACTACGGGCTTGACGCTAAAAGAGGCGGAAAAAACTTTGAAAAAAGAGGGCGTAAAAGTGCTATTTGCCCTTACTTTGGCCGACGCAAGAGAGAAATAAGCACAATTTGGCTAAAATATATAGAAAAATTTAACTGAGGTTAGTTAATGGATAACATATTTGATTCAAACAGCGATATTCAAGATATAGATATCGAAGAGTCGATAAAGACAAGCTATCTTGATTATTCGATGAGCGTAATCGTGGGAAGGGCGCTTCCCGACGCAAGAGACGGTTTGAAACCGGTACACAGAAGAATCCTTTACGCAATGAACGATCTTGGAGTAACTTCGAGAGCTCCCTATAAAAAATCTGCAAGAATCGTGGGAGACGTGATAGGTAAATATCACCCTCACGGAGATACGGCGGTTTATGATGCGCTTGTAAGAATGGCGCAGCCTTTTTCTATGAGACTTCCGATAATAGACGGACAGGGAAACTTCGGATCGATAGACGGAGACAATCCGGCCGCGATGAGATATACCGAAGCGAGAATGACGAAGCTTGCCGAAGAGCTTTTGAGGGATATCGATAAAGATACCGTCGACTTCGTTCCAAACTATGACGATTCGATGAAAGAGCCCGATGTCCTTCCTTCAAGAGTGCCCAATCTCCTTTTAAACGGATCAAGCGGAATTGCCGTGGGTATGGCTACGAACATTCCTCCTCACAGACTTGACGAGCTTATAGACGCCCATTTGGCCGTTTTGGAGAATCCCGATATCTCTTTGGAGGAGCTTTTAAATCATATTCAAGGGCCCGATTTCCCTACCGGAGGAGTGATTTTCGGTAGAAAAGGTATAGTGGACGCCTATAAAACGGGTAGAGGAAGGATCAAGGTAAGAGCCAAAATCCATATGGAAAAAAAGGGCAATAAAGATGTCATAGTGATTGACGAGATGCCCTATCAGGTAAATAAAGCCAAACTCATTGAGCATATCGCTCAGCTTGTGAAAGATAAGCATATAGAGGGTATTAGTGAAATAAGGGACGAGAGCGATAGAGAGGGTATAAGAGTCGTTATAGAGCTCAAAAAGGATGCGATGAGCGAGATTGTTTTGAACAATCTCTACAAATCAACCGCAATGGAGACGACTTTCGGAATCATCCTTTTGGCTATTGTCAATAAAGAGCCCAAAATTTTCACTCTCATAGAGCTTTTGAAACTCTTTCTCTCTCATAGAAAGACGGTGGTTATCAGAAGAACGATTTTCGAGCTTGAGAAAGCAAGAGCAAGAGCCCATATCTTAGAGGGCTTGATGATAGCTCTGGATAATATAGACGAAGTTATCAAGCTTATCAAAGCAAGCCCCGACACAAAAAGCGCAAGAGAGGGGCTTATAGAGAGATTTTCTCTCACGGAAGTGCAAGCCAACGCCATTTTGGATATGAAACTCCAAAGGCTTACGGGACTTGAGAGAGAAAAGATAGAAAACGAGCTAAAAGAGCTTAGAGAAGAGATAGAGAGACTAAGTGCGATATTAAAAAGCGAAGAGAAGCTAAACGAAATCATCAGAGACGAGCTTTTGGAGATAAAAGAGAAATTCTCCACTCCGAGACTCACGCAGATAGAGGATGATTACGACGATATCGACATAGAGGATCTCATTCCAAACGAGCCGATGGTCGTTACCATCACTCATAGAGGCTATATCAAAAGAGTGCCTCTAAAACAGTATGAAAAACAAAGAAGAGGCGGCAAAGGAAAGACGGCGGTAACCACTTATGAAGACGATTTTATAGAGAGTTTCTTTGTAAGCAATACCCATGATACTTTGATGTTCGTTACCGACAAAGGTCAGCTCTATTGGCTAAAGGTTTACAAGATCCCGGAAGGCAGCAGAACGGCTAAAGGTAAAGCCGTAGTGAATCTTATCAACCTTCAAGCCGATGAGAAGATCAAAGCCACCATTCCTACAACCGATTTTGACGAGAAGAAATCTATAGCCTTCTTTACCAAAAAGGGACTTGTAAAAAGAACCAATTTAAGCGAATTTAAAAATATAAGAAGTGTCGGAGTAAGGGCTATAACTCTAAACGAAGATGACGAGCTTGTAACGGCTAAGATCTTGAAAGAGGATGCGAAATATCTCTTTATCGTAACCAAAAAGGGAATGTGTATAAAATTTAATGTAGATGACGTTAGAGAGATGGGAAGAAACGCAAGAGGCGTTACCGGTATCAAGTTCAAAGAAGAGGGTGATGAAGTCGTAGGAGCCGCCGTAATATATAGAGACGATCAAGAGATCTTGACGGTGAGCGAAAAGGGTATAGGCAAAAGAACGGAAGCGAGCGAATATAGACTCCAAAGCAGAGGCGGAAAGGGAGTGATCGCTATGAAGCTCACTTCCAAAACGGGTGATTTGGTCGGAGTCGTGATAGTGGACGAGAATAAAGATCTCATGGCTCTATCAAGCAGTGGAAAGATGATAAGAGTCGATATGAAGAGCATTAGAAAAGCTGGAAGAAACACAAGCGGAGTGAAAGTGGCCACTCTTCCTGCCGGTGAAAAGATAGTGGATATATCGAGATGTCCTAAAGAGGAAAGCGAGGCGGATACGATAGAAGAGGAGGAAGAGAAATAGTTGGAATAAAAATTGCTTTAATTTAAACAGAATTCATAAAAGGATTTTGTTTAATGAAAAGGCAATTTTTTATTCTCTCCTCTTTTGTTCTGCTTTTTACCGGATGTTTCGAGCAAAAAAACGCCTCTTGCAAACCTGTTTTGGTAAAAAGAGTCATAAAAGAGCGCTCTTATACTTTAGGAGCCGGTTTCAAGCCCAAAAAAGATGTAATTACTTTAAGCGTAGTCGGTGAAGGGATAGCCCCCGATAATGCCAAATCGGAAACTCATGCCATGGTGCTTGCCAAAAGAGCCGCTATATTGGACGGTTATAGACAGCTTGGCGAAAAGCTTTATGGAGTTAAGCTGACCGCTAAAGATAAAGTGGAAGATGCCATCTTGCAAAACTCCAAAATACTCTCTCAGGTAAATGCCATTATCAAAAACGCCAGCATAATAAACAACTCCTACAAAGACGGTCTTTATAGAGTGATGATGGAGCTTAAAATCAGCAGAGAGGCTCTAAGGAGGTATCTCTATCCTCAAGATCAAGATTAGTCTTTTGGTTTTTGCCTCTTTTGTTTTCGCAAAGGAGTATTTTATAGGGTACGATCTCTATCTCAAAGATAAAATAGCCGTAGATTGGAGATATTATCTCTCCCCTTTGATGTATGAAAGAGGTGGAGAGAGAAAGCTTCTGTGCCAAATCAAAACCGATAAGATCTATAAAAAAGATGAAGAGTTTTTCGAAGATAAAGAGGAGGAGGTTTTGGAGTGCCTCTTTAAAAATAGGGTTTTTATACAATCTTTTGAGAAAATCGAATCGAATATCTTCGATAGCATAGATATTTTAAAACTTCCTTTCATCAAAATAGAGCTTACCTTTTCCAAAAATAGAGCTTCTATTTTTTTGATATCTCGCTAAAAGTTTTCAATCAAGCTCTTCTTTTGAGATGGGTTCCCCTTTTTGATAATCTCTTTTGGCTCTTTTTTCCAAGAGATCGGGCAGGTATTTTGGATGTAGGCCGTAGCCGGGGCGAATCGCTTTTATATTCTCTTCCGAGAATCTCTCTTCTTTTTTGATATCTCTTATCGCATAGAGGCTTCTTGTAAACTCCCTTGCCGATTTTGAGGGTCCGTATTTCACCTCTCCCAAAAGTTCCTCGCTCTCTCTTATCGCTTTTACCATCTCTTTGAACTCTTTTGGATTTAGACTGAACTCTTTATCGGGAGTATTTAGATTTTTATCCAAAATAAAGTGCTTTTCTATTATTCTCGCCCCCAAAGATACCGCAACGATCGGTGCCGTGATTCCCAAAGTGTGATCCGAAAAGCCAACTTCTACTCCAAATCGCTTTTTCATATCTCTAATTGTCGAAAGGTTCGCTTCGCTAAGGGGAGCGGGGTAGGAGGATGTGCACTTTAGCAAAGCTATATCAGTGCAACCCTCCTTTTTGCATATGCTTAGTACGTTTTCTATTTCGTTTAGGTATGCCGCTCCGGTTGAGATGATCATAGCTCTCTTTTTGGATGCAGTATATTTTATGAGCTCATAGTCGGTTATCTCGAAAGAGGCTATTTTATAAGCTATGGGATTTAGCAACTCCAGAAAATCTACAGCCTCTTTGGAAAAGGGAGAGCTAAATATCTCGATATCAAGCTCTTTTGCGTAAGAAAAGAGCTCTTCGTGCCAGCTTAGCGGAGTTTGGGCCTCTTTGTAAAGCTCATAGAGATTTTTTCCTCTCCAAAGTTCGCTTTTTATCAAAAAGTCCTCTTTTTTGCAATCTATCGTCATCCAGTCGGGAGTGTAGGTTTGCAGTTTTATCGCGTCCGCTCCCGCTTCTTTTGCCGCATAAATCGTATCTTTCGCGATTTGCAGAGAGTTTGCGTGATTGGCCGAGAG
>JAADDG010000042.1 GCA_013154075.1 Campylobacterota bacterium
TCTCTTCTTCGGTCGTGAATCTGCTTAGGCTGAATCTAACCGCAGTGTGGGCGAGATCCTCGTTCGCTCCTATCGCTTCCATTACCGGATTTGATTCGAGATCCTCGCTTGCGCAGGCGCTTCCAGTGCTTGCCGCTATGCCGTATCTGTTTAGATCCCATAGCATAGCCTCTCCTTCGATTCCTTTGAAACTTGCCAAAATCGTATTTGGAGTTCTGTTTTCTCTATCCCCCACCACGAAAGTATCCTCTATCTCCAAGATAGCGTCTTCAAGCTTGTCTCTTAGTCTTCTTACCTCTTTGTTTTCAAAATCGAGATTTACGAAAGCAAGCTCCATGGCTTTTCCCATTCCCACTATCCCGGGTACGTTTAGAGTGCCGCTTCTAAGGCCGCCCATGTGCTCTCCGCCATGCAAAAGAGGCGTCATCTCTATCCCTTTTTTAATAAAAAGTCCTCCCACGCCTTTGGGAGCGTGAAATTTGTGGCCAGAGAAGGAGAGAAAATCTATAGGAGTTTTTTGAACGTCTACATTTATTTTGCCGATAGCCTGAACCGCGTCGGTGTGAAAAAGGACTCCTTTTTCTTTGCATATTTGGGCAATTTCTTGTATCGGAAAGATTACTCCCGTTTCGTTGTTGGCCCACATGATAGATACCAAAGCCGTTTTATCGGTGATGAAATCCTTTACGGTGTGAGCCTCTATCATACCTTTTGAGTTGATCGGAAGGTAGGTGACTTTAACTCCCTTTTTTTCAAGATATTTGCATACGGCTATAACTGAGGGGTGTTCCACTTCTGTGGTTACTATATGATTTTTATCTCCGTTTAGAATCAAATTCTCGTAAACGCTTTTAAAAACCCAGTTGTTGCTCTCCGTAGCGCAGGAAGTTATCACTATATCGTCTTCATCTTTTGCGTTGATTCCCGCATATAGCTGATCTATAGCTTTTTTCAAAGCTTTGTGCGTTTCGCTTCCAAAGGAGTGCAGGGAGTTCGGATTGCCGTACATTTGGCAAAAGAAGGGATCCATCACCTCTTTGACTTCGGGATCTACCATAGTAGTGGCGTTGTTGTCCAGATAAACTCTTTTCAAATCTCTCTCCGATTTTAATTTAAGACAAAAAAAGTCTTATTTTTGGAATCATAATATTTTAACGATTAAAATAAGCTTTAATTATAACACAATCTCTTTTAGAAGCTCTAAGGTCTTCTCAAACGGCACTCTCTCTTCCTCTTTCTGTTTTAGGAAATTTTCCATAAACTCCTTCTTCTCTATCGCTTTGTCAAGTTCGGGATCCATTCCTTTTTTGTAGGTTCCAAGCCTTATTACAAGCTCGTTTTCTTTCAAAAGAGAGTAGAGTTTTCTAAAGGTGAAAGCGGCCTCTTTATGCTCTTTGGATACGATGTCGTTCATGACTCTCGATGCGCTTTTTAAGATATTTACGGGCGGATATATTCCGTAATCGGTTAAAGCTCTATCCAAAACGATATGGCCGTCCAGAATACTTCTTGCCTGATCGGCTATAGGATCGCTTAGATCGTCTCCTTCCACCAAGACGGTAAAAAATGCTGTGATTGATCCTTTGCCTTCCTCTTTACCGGCTCTCTCCATCAATTGAGCTAAAATCGTAAGAGAGGAGGGCGGGTATCCTTTGGAGGTCGGAGGCTCTCCCAAAGCCAAACCGATCTCTCTTTGGGCCATGGCGAATCTCGTTACCGAATCCATCATAAAAAGAACGTCTTTGCCCTGATCTTTGAAATATTCCGCAATCGTTATTGCCGAAAAGGCTCCGTACTTTTTCATAAGAGGCGAATCGTCGCTCGTTGCCGCCACTATTATAGTATCGCTTAGATCCCCTTTTAGATTTTTGTGAATGAATTCCGGGATCTCTCTGCCTCTTTCGCCAATTAAGGCTATTACTTTCACAGGACTTTTGCTTCCTCTAACAAGCATTCCCATAAGAGTCGATTTTCCTACGCCGCTTCCCGCAAAAATTCCTACTTTCTGGCCTTTTCCGGTGGTTAAAAGTCCGTCTATCGATTTGATGCCCACTTCGAAAATCTCATTTATAAGTCCTCTTTTCATGGGATCTATGGGATCTTTTATGATGGAGGCATACTCTTTTGCTCTAATCTCTCCAAGTCCGTCTTTGGGATTTCCGAAAGGATCTATCACCCTTCCAAGAAGCTCCTCTCCTACGGGGATTTGGAGCCCTTCGTTTTTTAGATAGACCTTATCGCCCGTTTTTATTCCCTCTACGAAACCGAAAGGCGAAACGAAACAGGAGTCTTTCGTGACTTTTGTCACCATCGCAAGCTCGTTTTTATCTTTCGAGACTATCTCCACGACGTCTCCGACGCTTGTTTTTAGACCTTCGACTTCTATCATGAAGCTTTGGATCTCTTTGACTCGTCCAAAAAGGGGAGAGAGGGAGCTTTTTTTGATTTTTAGAAGATCTATCATCAAAACCTTACAAATTGCGGAGAATTTATGATATTGAAAAACTCGTTTCTTGTTTTCTCTTTTAGAAACATTCCTCTAAGAGCGGATGTTGTCGTAGTGGAGTTTACTTTCTGCACTCCTCTCATCTCCATACACATATGTCTTGCTTGAATGACGACTCCCACTCCTTTTGGCTTTATTACTTCTACCAATGCGTCGGCTATCTGTTCGGTCATCTGCTCTTGGATTTGTAATCTTCTTGCAAAAACGTCCACCATTCTCGGAATTTTTGAAAGTCCCACCACTTTCCCGTCAGGGATATAGGCTACGTGGGCTCTTCCTATGATCGGAAGCAGATGGTGTTCGCACATGGAGTAAAATTCTATATCTCTAACTATTACCATCTCGTCGTTAGTGCTTTCAAAAAGCGCTTCGTTTAGGATCTCTTTGGGATCTTTTTCGTATCCTTGGGTTAGGAATTTGAAGGCTTTGTAGACTCTGTTTGGGGTTTTTATAAGTCCCTCTCGATTTACGTCCTCTCCTATGATTTCAAGAATCTCTTTTACGGCGTTTTCGAATCTTTGCTCTTCGCTCATCTTTATTCTCCATAAAATTTTGAAAGTAAAATAACACTTTTTTGCTTATTAATCACTGATTTTGTTTGAGGTGAAGTCTATATTGCTTATATCGAAAAAGCATTTATTAGTAAAAGATTTTTTAAAGGTTAAAGATTTTTTAATGAAAGATTTTATATTATTTGATTTGTATTTAATTGAAATAGTAATGCTTGAGATTAAGATAATATAAAGGTTTTAAGGATGCCGAAGTTTTTGGTTTTGTTTCTTTTTCCTCTTTTGCTCTTTTCAAGTGAAATGATGTTTATAAAATATGATAAATTGACCTCTACTTTGGGAGATAGCGTAGGAAATACCTTAGGATATGACGTTAGAGATCTATCCGTAGAATACACGGGGCCTATAAAGATAGATAAGCTTTTAAAAAGCAAATCGAATATCGTCGTAAACGCTTCAAATAAGCTCTCTTGGCCGGGAGGGGCCGATAGGGGAGGGAGATTCTTTTTAAACGGATACGATAGCGATAACGAAAAAAGCAATAGAGTTTTGGCTTATTATAGTGACGTATCTTTATCGCAAGGAACCACTTTGAAATTTTCTCTCTCCTGCGGGCAGATAAAAGCTCCTGATTACGGAAGATCTCTAAATCTCTATGCGTACGACAACAATGTAAACAGATGGATTAAAGTCGGTTTTTTGATAGATTTTTACGAAGTTTACAACGGCTCTAACAGAGGCTATACGATGGTGATGTTTAGTATCAATTCAAATAGCGAAAGGGGAGGGGATCATAGATTTACGTTAGCTAACGGAACTATAGAGAATGAAGATGATTCAAACGGCCATATTCCCGCAAATACGCTTTTGGCTTTCGGAAGCGGAATAGATTCAAACGGAAATATAGAGAATTTCGAACTTTTGCCAAAGAGATTTTCCGAAAGCTGTACTTGTCTTTGCGATATGAAGATAAAGCTTGAAGATGTGGTGGGAGGAGTCAATTCCCATCTTGATGCTCCAAAGAGGGGAGTTTCTGAGGTTTCTTTGCTAACTTTCGCTGACGGATGGGAAGCTAAAGTGACTCATTTTACAAAAGCGAAAAGATACTACTCTCCCGCATCCTCTTTGATCGATACTTCGGAGATTATAAATAGAAGAAGGTTTGTACCGGAGGGAAACGATACTAATTTCAACGAAGATACCTACGCTTTAAGAAGTCTTTTTGCCATTCATCTGGAAAACAGAGCCGAATACGGTATAGATATAAGCACAAGAAACGATCTTTTTAAAATAAGGCTCGATAAATCGGATAAGTGTGCGATTAGATCGGTATCTTTCTATACGTTGGATAAAAGCTCTCTTAGTTATAAGAAAAGAGAGATGTACAAAGATGCAAACGGTTGGTATTTTGAGAGTAATTTTGAGAGTTTTCCTTTTCAGATCAATAACGATCAAAACGACTGGAATAGGATAGTTATAGAGGTTGATGATAAGCATACTATTTGTCAAGGGTTATGGAGAGTCGATTTTAGTATCATCCCGAACGAAACCAAAAAAGAGAATAAGCTTTTGGATAAAACTCCTGCAGCAGATTGGAAAGTGGACGGAATGAAGTTTATTGTTCCTTATATGAGTGTGGATAAGGATTATGGAACCTTTTTGGTCATAACGAATCTAAGCGATAAAAAAGTAAATCTCTATATGGATGTTTACGGGGATGGGGGTAAAAATGAAGGAGCGGCGCAAAACTATTACTATATCGATATCAAGCTTCCCGATATTCCGAAAAGAAGTACGAGAATCTATTTTCCGAAAGATTTTACCGACGCTATTTGGAAAAAGTATCCGAATTTCAAAGCCTACAGATACATGGCCAAATTTATAGCTACGGCAAAGGATGACGAGATTCAAGCTGCGGCGTTTCAGCAAGACGGAAATACCGGCAAAAGATCCATTCCGGTTTTAAGAGAATCCTTGCATCAAAATGAAAACGGAGAATGGGTGGGAAGCAGATTTAGAGAGTAGAGGAGAGATCTTGCAACTCTTTTAGCCATATGTTTACCGTCGCGTCGCTTGGCATTCTCCAATCTCCTCTCGGACTTAAGGATATGCTTCCAACTTTAGGGCCGTCCGGGGAGCAGTTTCTTTTGAATTGGTTTGCAAAGAATCTTTTTATGAAAATTTTTAGCCATTTTAGAATCGTTTGTTCGCTATATTCGTTTTTGAAAGCCTCTTTTGCCAAAAATAGTATCTTTGCGGGGTTTGCGCCGTATTTGATCATATGGTATAGGAAAAAGTCGTGCAGTTTGTAGGGTCCTATGATCTCTTCCGTTTTTTGGACTATTTTATCATCTTGTTTCGGTAGAAGTTCGGGAGATACTGGGGTTTTTACTATATCTTTCAAAATTTCTCCTACGTTTTCTTCCATTTCGGCCACCCACGATACTACATATCTAATCAGAGTTTTGGGGATGGAGGCGTTTACGTTATACATAGATAGATGATCTCCTCCGTATGTGGCAAATCCCAAGGCTATTTCGCTAAGATCTCCCGTTCCAAGGACGATTCCCCCCTCTTTGTTCGCCAGATCGAAAAGTATTTGAGTTCTCTCTCTCGCTTGAGCGTTTTCGTAAGTTACGTCGCAAATATCGGGAGAGTGGTTTATATCTTTGAAGTGCTGTAAAACCGCTTCTTTAATTGATATCTCTTTTAATGTTACGTTTAGGCTTTTGCATAAATTAACGGCGTTTTTGTAGGTTCTGCCGGTTGTGCCGAAACCGGGCATCGTTACGGCTATGATATCTTTGGGATCTCTATTTAGTAGTTTCATAGTCTCGTAAGCTACCAAAAGAGCCAAAGTGGAGTCGAGTCCTCCCGATACTCCTATGACTATTTTGGGATTTCCGATATGCTCCAATCTCTTTGCCAAACCCGCCGTTTGAATGGAGAATATCTCTTTGCAGCGCTCATCCCTTTTGGCTTTGTTTTTAGGTACGAAGGGATGGGGATCTATAGATCTTTGTAAAGAAGAGATTTTATTTAGAGGTTTTGTATCTATCAGCCTTATATCCGATGGGGTGTTGTCTTTATAGGAAGTCTCTATTTCTCTATAATATTTTAAGTAATCGAGATCTATGTCGGCCGTGATGAAGTATGAATCTCTTTTGAATCTCTCTCCTTGAGACAAAATTACGCCGTTTTCGGCTATCAGAGAATCTCCTCCGTAAACCAGATCGGAAGTCGATTCGAAAACTCCGCTTGAGGTGTAAACGTAAGCGCTTACATTTCTTGCGCTTTGTTGTGAGACTAAGGCTCTTCTATACTCATATTTTCCTACTATTTCGTTGCTTGCGGAGAGATTGAAGTGAATAAGCGCTCCGTTTATAGCCTGATAGGAGCTTGGGGGAATTACGCTCCATAAATCTTCGCATATCTCTATTCCAAACGGAGCCTCTTTCGAAAAAAGAAGATCTATGCCGAAAGGATACTCTTTGGAGTTGATCGTAATCGTTTCGTTTTTGATATCTTTTCCGCTGCAAAACCACCTTTTTTCATAAAACTCTTTGTGTTCGGGAAGGAAAATTTTGGGAACGACTCCCAAAATCTCTCCTTTTTGAATGACGATAGCGCAGTTGTAGAGTCTGTTTTTGTGCCAAAGCGGAGCGCCTATTATGGATATGATGTTTAGTGTTTCGGTGGCGTTTGTTATATCTTCCAAAGCTTTATAGACGCTTTCGTTTAGCTTTTTTTGAAAAAATAGATCGGAACAGGAGTAGGAGGTTATGCTAAGTTCGGGAAAAACTATGATCGCTACCTCTTTTTTCTCGGCCTCTTTTATGATTTTAACTATTTCTAAGGAGTTGAAATCGGGATTTGCTACCTGCAATTTATGAACGGCCGCCGCGACTCTTATAAATCCGTGCATTTTTTATCTCCGCTTTTTATTCGTGTCTTAGGGTTTGAAGGATATCTATTTCGGTGGCTTTCTTCGCCGGATAGTAGGATGAAAAGAGCACTATCAAAACGGCTCCTACGATTATCGAGAGAAAATCTATAGCCGATAGATCCAAAGGCAGTTTGGATGTGCCGTAGACATCTTTGGGAAGAGTTACGATATCGAAATTTCCGAGCAAAAATAGGCCTATAAACCCTAAAATAGTTCCGAAAACTATACCGCTTCCTCCTATCGTAACTCCGAGAGTAAAGAAAGTCTTTTTGATCTCCTCTTTCGAAGCTCCAAGCGATAAAAGCAGAGCGATTTCATGGCGTCTATTCATCACCGTCATCAAAAGAGAGCTTATTATATTTAGTGATGCTACCAAAATAATTAGCATCAAAACTATAAAAAGTGCCTTTTTCTCCATCTCCATAGCTGAAAAGAAGTTGCCGTTTAGCTGCCACCAGCCGATAACTCCGAAATTTGGCGATACGAACTTCTCAAGCCTCTCTTTGTCTTTGAAAGGATCTTTGGAATAGACGTGAATTCCCTCAAAAGCCCCTTTGGGATAGTTTAGTATCGTTCTTAAAGCCTGTAAGGAAGTATAGTTATAGACTTTGTCATATGCGTGAAGTCCCGATTCGAATACTCCCCTTACGGTAAATCTCTTCATTGTTGGAATCAGACTCATTCCGCCGGGCTGAGCTTGAGTGAAGATCAAAGTGGCTTTCGAACCCTCTTTAAATAAGAAACTATCGGCTATCCCTTTTCCCACCACAAGATCGAATTTTTTCAGTTTTTTGCCTTTTATGGCTTTGGCCACTACGTCGTTTATCTCTTTTTCTTTATCGAAATCCACGCCAAAGAGCATTCCGCCCTCTAATTTATCTCCCTTTTTTATGATAACTTGGGTAGAGATATAGGGGCTGAATTTGAGATCGGGAAATTTTCTTTTTAGTACTTTAAGTACGTAGATATCAGGAGGATTCTCTTTCGTTCTTGGAAAGATTGTTAGAGGATAATTCATCGTAAAGAGTTTTTTTTCAAACTCCTTCTCCGTTCCGTTCATAATCGCCATGGCTATGATTAAAACCATTAGGCCGATAGAGACGCCCAAAAATGCCAAAAGGGCGCTTATCGTGATAAAAGGCTGAGATTTATCGAATCTCAGATATTTCGATACGAGATAAAAGGGAAGAGCGGGGTTTTTTTTGTTCAATTTTCTACTCGCTCTTATCTTGTGCTAAAACTCCTTTTTTAGGGCCGCTCTTTCCGCAACAGTGTTTGTATTTTTTGCCGCTTCCGCAAGGGCAAGGAGCGTTTCTTGCGGGCTTTTTCTCTATATGAACGGAAGATGTTTTCTCCGGCTCTTTGGGCTCCAAAACGCTTTCGTGCTCAAGCTTAATATCCTCCATGGCGCTTTCTTCGAGTTCTTTTAGCATCTTTTTAAGCGCCTCTTCCTCTTCGTCTTTCTCCTCTTGGAATTGAGCTAATTGAAGTATTTTTATAGCTTCGAATTTGATTCTGTTTACAAGCTCTACAAATAGATTGTAACTCTCTTTTTTGTACTCCGTTAGAGGATCTTTTTGGTTGTATCCTCTAAGGCCTATACCGGTTTTTAGGATATCCATCTGATAGAGATGCTCTCTCCAAGCGTTATCCAAAACTTGAAGATAGATGATTCTCTCAAATTCGCTTCTTTGATCGGGAGCCAATACCGACATCTTTTTCTCATATTCTTCTTCTATTTTGTTTAGGATTTTTTCTTTTAGTTCGCTATATTCCAATCCTTTTAGCTCTTCTATGTCGATATCGAGATTCATTTCGTCTTTCAAAAGCGCTTTTACTCTCTCAAGATCGAAATCGTCTTTTACGCCGCCTTCAAAGATATCGGACCTTGCAAGCAGATCCTCTACATATTCGATTCTATTTTCGTGAAGTTTGCTTTTGATATCAAAGTTCGGATTTAGAAGCTCGTCTCTAAATTTATAGATAACTTTTCTTTGCTCGTTTGCCACGTCATCATACTCAAGTAGATGTTTTCTCGACTCAAAGTGTAGGTTTTCCACCTTCTTTTGGGCATTTTCTACGGCTCTTGTGACGAGTTTGGATTCTATGTGCTCTCCCTCTTCGATTCCGAGTCTATCCATGATGTTTTTGATTCTGTCGCTTCCAAAAATCCTTAGAAGGTTATCTTCCAAACTCAAATAAAATTGGCTGACTCCCGGATCTCCTTGACGTCCAGATCTACCTCTTAGCTGATTGTCGATCCTTCTACTCTCATGTCTTTCGGTTCCGATGATATAGAGACCTCCGAGCTTTCTTACCTCATCGTCTATTTTGATATCAACTCCGCGTCCCGCCATATTCGTAGCGATCGTTACGGCTCCTTTTTTACCCGCGTCTTTGATGATTTCGGCCTCTTTTTCGTGGTGTTTGGCATTTAGCACAGTGTGAGGGATCTTCTCTTTTTTTAATAGGTTGTGCAAAACTTCACTCTTTTCGATAGATGCGGTTCCTATCAAAACGGGCTGGCCTTTTTTGTGAAGCTCTTTTACTTTTTCTATAACCGCTTGAAACTTCTCTTTTTCGGTTTTGTATATAAGATCGTTTTTATCCTCTCTAATTACGGGGACGTTTGTGGGGATGGATATAACTTCGAGATTATAAATTTGTGCAAATTCCGTAGCTTCCGTTTGAGCCGTTCCCGTCATACCGGCTAATTTGTCGTAAAGTCTAAAGTAGTTTTGGAAAGTGATATCCGCTAAGGTTTGAGACTCCTCTTTGATCTCCACTCCCTCTTTGGCTTCCAAAGCTTGATGAAGTCCTTCGCTAAATCTTCTTCCCTCGCTGAGTCTTCCCGTAAATTCGTCTACGATTACGACTTCTCCGTCTTTTACCACGTAATCTACGTCTTTTTCGAAAAGATTGTGAGCTTTTAGCGCCTGATCGAGATGGTGAGCTAAGATGGCGTTTTCAAGATCGTATAGATTGTCCACTCCAAAGAGCTTTTCGGCTTTCTCTATTCCTTTTTCGGTCAAAACTATCGTTCTGTTTTTCTCATCGACGATAAAGTCTCCGCTATCTTGTTTGATCTCTCCCTTTTCGTCCGTTTCCGTGGCTCTTACCATCTGTCTTGCTATTTCGTCGGCTATTTTATAGTTTTCGAGTTTTCTGTTTGTGGGGCCGGAGATGATTAGAGGGGTTCTTGCTTCATCTATCAAAATGGAGTCCACTTCGTCCACTATCGCATAGTAGTGATCTCTTTGGACTTTCTCTTCAAGAGAGTATTTCATATTGTCTCTTAGATAGTCAAATCCGAATTCGTTATTGGTTCCGTATGTGATATCGGCGTCATATTGGGCTTTTCTCTCTTTTTCGTCTATAATGTCTCCGGTGATTACGCCCACACTGTAGCCTAAGAAGTTATAGATTTTTCCCATTTCGGTGGCGTCTCTTTTGGCCAGATAGTCGTTTACTGTAACTACGTGCACGCCTCTTCCTATCATTGCGTTTAAGACTACCGGAAGAGTCGCTACGAGAGTTTTTCCCTCTCCCGTTTTCATCTCGGCGATTTTGTTCTCATGCAAAACCATACCGCCTATCATCTGAACGTCAAAATGTCTAAGTCCTAAAACTCTTTTGCTTACTTCTCTCGTGATTGCAAAGGAGTCGTATAAAACATCATCAAGTGTTTTTTCTCCGCTGTTTACCGATTCTTTTAGTTTGTTAAACGCCTCTTTTAGCTCTTCATCGCTCATTTTTTCATATTTTGGTTCAAGGGCGTTTATGTTTTTTACTCTTTTGAAATATTTTTTGATTTCTCTGTCGTTTTTTGTTCCGAAAATTTTTCGTGCCAATGTGCTTACCATAGTCTCTAAACCTTTTTAGTAATCTTGATGGGATTTTATCACAAATTTAATTTTAATATGATAAAGTAAAATGAATATCGTCATATAAGGAATTCGTATGAGATTTTTCGCGATTTTTTTACTAATTATTTCATTTTCATTCGCTTCTTTTAAGAATCTTAGAACTTTTCAAGCCGATTTCAAACAGATTCTCGTAAACGATCAAAACGATACCATAACCTATACGGGTAAAATATACGCGGATAGAAATGAAAAAGCGTTATGGATATACGAAACTCCCGTTTCCAAAAAAATCTATTATAATAAAAATCTTGTCGTAATAATAGAACCCGAACTTGAGCAGGCCATATTTTCAAAGCTTAAACAAGTTCCAAACATCTTAAATATACTACAAAAAGCTAAAAAAATCAAGCCTAACGTTTATGTAGCGAGATGCTGCAAGAAGAGTTTTTGGATCTATCTAAAAAGGGGTGTCATAAGCAAAATTACCTATAAAGATAAGATGCAAAACAGAGTTACCATTCTGTTTTTCAACCAAAAAGTAAATAGAAAAATCCCCGCCAAAACTTTTAAATATCATATTCCTAAAGGGTATGATCTATTAAAAGATTGAAATTTTTTGTTAAGTTGGACTATATTTTCGAATCTCATTCACAAGTGCTTCGCGTACTTCGTAACGAGACAAAAAATCTAAAAACCACAAACGCAAGCGCCCTTCGGGTTTGGTGTGGTTTTTTTAACGATTTTTTGTCTCTCGCTCTCGCAATGCTCATTCTATTCGAAAATATAGTCTTCTTAAATCTTACAAAAAGATATGGGATTGTAGATTCTCTTTGAAGATCAGTTTGCCATCGTTTGTGAGTTGGAATCTGTCTAAATCTTTGGCTACGAAAAACGTAGATTTGAAATATTTTCTAATTTCCTCTTCTATCTCCCCTATAAAGTGGCCTCCTTCTTTTTTGATAAGCGAATATCTTGCGCTTATATGAGTGGCTATCAGATTTTTTATGTTTGCTTTTGAGGCCGCTTTGGCGAGATCTTCGGCTGTGGTGTGCTTTTGTTTTTTTGTAAGAGATTCGAAAACCTCTTTGGTATAAGTGGCTTCGTGAATCAAAAGATCTATATCTTTATAATCCGTAAAGATGTAAGGATCTTCGTTATCTCCCGAAATAATTACTTTTAGAGGTTTTTGGGACTCAAGGATATAATCTTTTGATTTTATTATTCTGCCGTCACTCAATTTTACGTCTTCTCCTCTTTTTAGTTTGGCGTAAATCGGAGATGGCGGGATATTGTCCTCTTTTAGTTTCTGTTCGTTTAGTTTGGGCAGAGGAGGTTTTTGGGTAATTAAAAAGGCGTAGCTTTCTATGGAGTGTTTTAGAGAGACTATTTCCACATCGAAAGAATCGAAAGAGAATTTATCTTCTTCTTTAAACTCTGTTATTTTTATCTCAAAATCGAGATTCATTTGTGAAATCTCTTCGATAGTTTGCAAAAATTTTTTTATTCCCTTTGGAGCGTAGATCTCTATAGGAGAGGTTACGTTATCCATATGCCTGCTTGAGAGCACTCCGGGCAGACCGAAAAAGTGATCTCCGTGAAGATGTGTGATAAAAATCTTTTTTATTTTTCCTAAACTTACGGGTGTATAAAGGAGTCTGTTTTGTGTAGCTTCCCCACAATCGAACAAAAAACACTCCGAGCTTTGATCCAATCTCATAGCGATAGAGGAGACGTTTCTCTCTTTTGTAGGTTTTCCGGCCGACGTTCCTAAAAATATAAATTCCATTTTATGAGTTTTGTCTATAGATATCTATTAGGCTTTTTACGAAAAGATCGCTATCGTTTACGCATTTGCTTACTATATATTTTTCGAATCCGAGTTTTTTTGCTATATCTTTATACTCTATCGAGAGTTCGTAATCGGTTTCGGAATTATCGAGCGTAAATGAGATGGGATAGATTAATACTTTTTTATTCTCTATCTCTTTTAGTTTCTCTTCGAGTGAGGGAGAGAGCCATTTTAGAGGGCCTACTTTGGATTGATATGCAAGATGAATGTTTTTAAACTCTATTTGAGACTCTTTTAGCAAATCTTTTAATATTTTTACATTGCTCTCTATTTGGTTTTGATAGGGATCTCCCGCATCTATCATTTTTTGCGGCAGCCCGTGAGCGGAGAAGATTAGATCGAACTCTTTTGGATTTTCTCCTTTGATCGCTTCTTTGATTTTCTCTATCACGGAGAGATTGTATCCTATATGATCGTAAAAACTCGTTATTCTTTTGATTTTCGGATTATAGTCGTTTAGTTTTGAGAGTGAAGCGTCTATGTCGTCAAAAGATGAGGCGGTTGTGGTAGTGGAAAAGTGCGGATAGAGAGGAAGCAAGAAGATCTCTTCTACGCCCTTTTCTTTTAGCCTTTGCAATATATCTAAAGCAAAAGGGGGAGTGTATCTCATCACATAGTAAATTTCGCTATCCGGTAGAAGATTTTTTAGTTTTTCTACTAAATTTTCGCTATGTTTTACTATAGGGGATTTGCCTCCTAAGGCTTTGTAGTTTGATACGGCTTCCTCTTTTCTACCCTTTACTATCATGGATCCCACAAATTTTCTAAAAAAAGAGGGCATTGTTAGAATTCTCGGATCGTTGAACATATTTTTTAAAAATAGTTCTACTTCATCCAAATTTCTCGGTCCGCCCATATTGAGTAAAAGTAAGGCTTTCTTAGACACTTTCCACTCCGTTAAAATAAATTTGATAATTAAATCATAATTATCATTATCATTTATTTAAAAACGTTAAAAAGAGGTAGATTTTAGGAGAATTTTTTGTAAAACGGGAAATATAATTCAATTTTATAAAAAGATAACAGAAAAATTTTATATTTTACTAAAAACTAAAACTAGAGTCTTTTTATAAGAGTTTTAGTATATCAGGTTT
>JAADDG010000227.1 GCA_013154075.1 Campylobacterota bacterium
CAAGCTCCACTCCCTCCGTTGCCAAAAGGGCTTGATACTGTTTTAAAAGAGAGTTTTTAGGTTGAGTGAGTATTTTATAAAGCGTCTCTTCGGATAGAGAGTCAAGCTCCACTCTTAGAGGAAATCTTCCTTGAAGCTCCGGAATAAGATCGCTTGGTTTGCTAAAATGAAAGGCGCCCGCGGCGATAAAGAGAATATGATCGGTTTTAACTACTCCGTATTTCGTATTGACGTCGGAACCTTCCACTATCGGCAAAAGATCTCTTTGTACTCCCTCTTTGCTCGGATCCTGTCTTGAGCTGTTTTTGGAGCTTACCGCTATTTTATCTATCTCGTCTATGAAAATGATTCCTCCGTTTTGCACTCTCTCTAAAGCTTCGGCTTTTATGGCTTCAAAATCCATAAGTTTCTCCGCCGCATCAAGTTTCAATATCTCTTTGGCCTCTTTTACGGTGACCTCTTTTTTGATTTTTTCGCCTCTGATACCCAAAATCTTTATAAAAGACTCTTGAGCTTTAGCCAGTTCCGGAGGAAGAGTGGTATCGCTTATTTCGGCCGAATTTTTGGGAATCTCTATCTCTATTTTCAAATCATCGAGCTCTCCGGCTTCAAGCCTCTTTTTCATTCTCTCAAAACTCTTTTTATAGCTTTCTTGTTTCTCTTCGCTTGCGCCTTTTGGAAGAGGGGGCAGAAGCTTTTCTATAATCTGTTTTTCTACATACTCTTTGATGGCCTTTGCGTTTTTCTCTCTATGTTCCGCTTTTACGAGATTAATGGAAGCGTTTACGAGATCTCTTATCATAGATTCTACGTCTCTTCCTACAAATCCCACTTCGGTATATTTGCTCGCTTCCACTTTCGTAAAGGGAAGATTCATAATCTTTGCCAACCTTCTTGCAATCTCCGTTTTTCCCACACCCGTAGATCCTATCATAAGGATGTTTTTGGGCATGATCTCATCTTGCATGGAAGGATCGAGTTTCATTCTTCTGTATCTGTTTCTAAGAGCTATGGCTATGGCTTTTTTGGCTTCGTATTGGCCTATTATGTATTGATCCAAATAGGCTACTATCTCTTTTGGTTTTAGATCCATTCTAATCCTCTATCTTATAGATTTTTATGTTGTCGTTTGTATAGATACAAAGATCCGCCGCGATTTTCAAAGATTCTCTAACAATCTCCTCTTCGCTTAAAGATGCGTGTTTATCCAAAGCTCTCGCGGCTGAGATGGCGAAGTTGCCTCCGCTGCCGATTGCCGCTATTTTGCCGTCTTCCGGCTCTACGACGTCTCCCGTACCGCTTAGGATGAAGATATGCTCTCTATTTAGAACTATCATCATAGCTTCAAGTCTTCTTAGATATCTGTCTTTTCTCCACTCTTTTGAAAATTCTATTACCGATTTTAAAAGATCGCCTCTCTTTTTTTCCAAAATGGTTTCGAACATATCGAATAGATTGAACGCATCGGCCGTGCTTCCGGCAAATCCCGCCAAAATTTTTCCGTTATAGAGCTTTCTTATTTTTGTCGCGTTGCTTTTTAAAACGGCGTTTCCGAAAGTTACTTGTCCGTCTCCGCCTATTACGGCGCAATTTTCTCCTTTGTATCCCAAAATGGTAGTGGCTTCGAACATCAAATAGCCTCGACTATTAAATTGAGTTTTGCATGGATTCCGTGACCGAGTTTGATATCGATCTCGAAATCTCCCGCCTGTTTGATAGGAGGATGAATATCTATATGTTTTTTGTCTATCTCTATTCCATGCTCTTTTTTCAAAGCTTCCGCCACCTCTTTGTTTGTGATTGCACCAAACAGCGCTCCGTTGGCTCCGGCTTTGTGCTTGATCGTTAGAGTGATGCTCTCTATTTTCTCTTTTAGCTTTTTAAGCTTCTCTATCTCTTTTGCCTCTCTTTTGGCTTTCTCTTCCTGCTCTTTTTTAAACTGCTCTATAACTTCAGGGGTGGCGAGCTTTGCAAATCCTTTGGCTATTAGGAAATTTCTTCCGTATCCATCTTTGACCTCTTTGATCTCTCCGGCTTTTCCCAAATTTTTTACGTCTTTTATCAAAAGTACTCTCATTTTCAATCCTTTGTTTAATTTTTTGTTGATTATATCATAGTTTGTTAGGAATAGCCGCGTCTCTTACTATTTCCCCTCTATAACTTAAAATTCCTTGCGATAAGTGGGACATTTTATCAAATCCCATCTTTTTTAGGATACTTAGAACATGTCCGGTTCTGTTTCCGGTTCTGCAATAGAGAATTGTGGGAGTGTTTTTTAAAGCTTCGAGTTTGTCCATATGAAGATGAATTACGCTTGTAGGGAGCAAAAGATCGGTTCCTTTTATGCTGGCATCGGTATATTCGTAAACTTCTCTTATATCTACGAGTTTGAAATCTATATCTCCGTTTTCTCTGGCCTTTAGTAATGTTTCAAGCGCTTGAGAAGATATTTCGCTATTATTTAGCATATTTTGTAAATCTTCTTTAGTGTAATTTGACATAGTCGGTAATCCTTTGAAAATTTTTTGCCGATTTTATCAAAATTAGATTTAAATGTATATAACTTGGCGTTATATGAAGAGTTATGAAAGGGCGAGATTGCGGCCGTTTTTTTGGAGGAGTTTCATAAAGGCCGTTTTTTTTTGGTTTCTTTATAAAAGCCGCAATCTCTATGAGGAGATGGGTTGATATTATCGTCCAAAAAAGCGAATCGTTTAAATACCGATTTATAAAAATAGCGCTACAATTAAAAATCGATGAAAGGAGACGGTATGAAAAGATATTTTAAAAACTTTTTAATTTTTTCTGTTTTGGTGCTCTCTTTCGTATTGGTAGGATGTAAAGATACGAAGATAGATACGATCTCTCCAAATAAGGTTGCGGCCGAATTTTGGAAATATTATATGGATAATAAACTCCAAAGGGCCAAAGAGCTTACGGTTTACAAAAATATAGACAAACCCGTGATTCCTAAAGGGATGAAAATAAAATCGTTTCAAATAGGGGAGGGGTTTAAAAAGGACGGTTTGGCCGAAGTCAATACCACTTTGAAACTTATTAGAAAAGATAATCCTCAAGATGAGATAGATATCAATTTTAAAACCGTTTTGCTTTTGATAGGAAACAATTGGAGAGTCGATTTCGATAAAACTTCTCAAAATCTAATGAGTGAGGTTGCGAGACTCGGAGCCGAAGAGATCAGCGATACCATTATGAATCTCTTTTTAAACGGAGCTAAGAACGTAAAAGAGTTTGAGAAGATTTTTCAAAAAAGTTTTGAAGAGATAAACGAAAAGATGCAAAAAGCTTTAGAGCAGATGCAAAAAGAGCTTGAGAAGATGGAGAGAGAGGAGAACAACTCTTCGAAATCTCCCGTTATTTAGGAAAATAGATGTTAAGGGCGGTTTTTACGAATAGTTTCGGAATTCTTTTTTCAAGAATTTTGGGGTTTGTCAGAGACCTTTTGACCGCCTCTATTTTGGGAGCCAATATCTATAGCGATATATTCTTCGTAGCTTTCAAACTCCCAAATCTTTTTAGAAGAATTTTTGCGGAGGGAGCTTTTGTTCAAAGCTTTCTTCCCTCTTTTACCGCTTCAAAACACAAAAGTCTTTTTAGTGCGGCGGTATTTTTAAGATTTATTCTATTTTTATTGTTTTTCTCTTTAATAGTTACGCTTTTTAGTCCGTTTTTTACCAAACTGATAGCCGTAGGATTCGATGAAAAGAGCGTATCGTTGGCTTCTCCTTATGTGGCTTTGAATTTTTATTATCTGGATCTTATTTTTGCGGTTACGTTTTTTGCCTCTTTGCTTCAGTATAAAAACCATTTTGCCACCACCGCTTTTTCCACCGCTCTTTTAAATATCTCTTTGATCGCCGCTCTTTTAATTTCGAAAGGAGAGAGGCCTGAGATAATTGTATGGCATATGAGTTTTGGAGTGATAATAGGCGGTATTTTGCAGCTGATAGCTCATATAATAGCCGCTAAGAAGTTGGAAGTTTTAAAAATATTGATTTTGGGTTTTAAATATCTTAGAAAAAAATCTTACTTGGTAAAAGATGAGGTAAAGAGATTTTATAGATCTTTTTTCCCCGCCATCTTAGGCAACTCCACCGCTCAAATTTCGGCCTTTTTGGATACTTGGCTTGCAAGTTTCTTGGCTGCCGGAAATATAAGCTATCTCTATTACGCAAATAGAGTTTTTCAACTCCCTTTAGCCCTTTTTGCAATCGCCACATCTACCGCTATTTTCCCTAAAGTGGCAAGATTTTTGAAAAAGGGAGATGAAGAAGAGGCGATTTTTCTTTTGAAAAAGAGTTTTGTTTTTCTTTTGTTTCTTCTTAGCGCTTTTGTAGCGGGAGGGATAGTTTTATCAAACGAGGTTGTAACTCTGCTCTTTCAAAGAGGGGCTTTTGGAGAGAAGGATGCCGAAATTACGGCTTTTGTTTTGTCGATGTATCTAATAGGGCTTCTTCCTTACGGGCTCTCTAAGATATTTTCTCTTTGGCTTTACTCTTTGCACAGACAGAAAGAAGCCGCTAAAATAGCCTCTTACTCTCTGATAGTAAATATAATTTTGTCTCTTATTTTGATCTATCCTTTGAAAGCCGCCGGTTTGGCTCTCGCAAGCTCGATAGCGGGATTTGTGCTTTTGTTTTATACTTTAAGAGAGTTTGGCTTCGATAAACTAAAAGGCTTTTTGGATCTAAAAATTTTGATTTACTTAAGTCTCTTTTTAGTTATCGAAATTTTCGCGCTTTTATTTGTAAAAGAGCTATTTAAAATCTAAAATAGACTCCCGCATAAGGCCCTTTTATCTTAAGGTCACTTGAGATATCGTCTATATCGTCTATTTTCAATCTCTCGTATCTATATCCCATCTCCATACCGAATCCCAAAGCTACGTCGTAATTTAGATAGATTTTAGTATCGTAAAAACTGCTACCGCTATAGCTTATCGCATTTGCCGTAACTCCTAAGGATAGAGAGGTTGCCGGAACTTTCAATCTCGCATCCAAATAGATCATGGGAATCGTTATCGTAAAATCTTTCCTCTCGCTTTTCAAAGTATCTCTTTGATCCGGGCTGAAAGCCGAAATTTCCGCAAATCCGTCCATATATCTTACGTTTAATCCCAAATCCAAATTAACCGCGGGATTATCCAAGAGTTCATAATATAAAATCGTATCTACCTGTGTTATTTCAAAGTCGCTCTTTTCGTATCCGTATGCTTCTATCTCCAAATCTCCGTATTTGATTCTTTTGGATACCGGTCCCTCTCCGTTGTTTTTTATTTTTGTGCCAGAGACTTTAATATTTGGAAAAAGAGGTAAAGGATGCTCGAAATATATCTCTCCGTAAGCTACGCTTTTTGTCTCGAAATGCAAATCGTTTTCCACATCTATTTCGTTTCCTCCTTTTTGTATCCAGCCGCTCTCATCGTGACTCCATCCTCCTATCGCCACTCCTATGCCAGCTACATCCGCGTAAAGAATTGATACGAAAGCCAAACTTATAGCTAAAATAGATTTTTTCATGATAAATCTCCACAGTGAGTTAATAAAATTTATTATATCGAAATTATGAAATCGATACGGCATTGATTTTATATTATATAACTTATATTACGCAACTCTCATTCGCTGGTGCTTCGCACACTTCGTGACGAAAACGAAAATCTAAAAACCGCAAACGGCAGAGCCGCCCTTCGGGTTTGGTGCGGTTTTTTTACGATTTTCGTTTCCTTGCTCTCGCAATGCTTATTCGAGTTTGCGTAATATAAGTTATATAAAATATTCTTGATATCTATTGAAGGGAAAGATTTAAAAGACTAAATTTTTTTTAAAATATAATCCACTATCTCTTTTGCGCCGTTTGGTTGAATCAGATCTTTTAATTGCAGACTGATTTGTTTGATATCTCTATCGATAAACTCAAATAAATCATCTTTCGTAAGCTCTTTTTGTGTTTTTAAAAAAGCCAAATTTTTATCGGCAAGAAATTTGGCGTTGAAGTATTGGTGATTCGAAGCTGCGTAAGGGTAGGGGATAAATAGAGTGGGGATTGCCGAGGCGGCTAATTCGAAAAGAGCGCTTGCACCGGCTCTCGATACCGCAAAATCGGCCTTTTTTATAAATGAAGCTATGTCTTTGCTAAAGTCGAAAACCTCCGCTTCTATTTCGTTTGTTTCGTAAAACTCCTTAACTCTTTTAAAGTCTCGTTTGCCGCATTGATGAATTATCTTTATTCCCTTTTTATTCAGCTCTTTTGCACAATTCATCGCAAAATCGTTTATAAAAACCGCCCCTTGGCTTCCTCCAAGAAAAATAATGCTCTTTACCTTTTCTCTAACTCTTGCATTTTTAAAAAATATTTCACTGATAGGATAATTTTTTACGGGAGAATTTTCATCAAAAGAGCAGAAAAAAGCTTCGCTAAAGGGTTTTAAGATTTTGTTTAAATTTCCCTTTATAGAATTTTGTTCGTGAATGTAGAGTTTTTTCCTAAAAATTACGGAAGCTATCGAAGAAGGGGCTGCCGAGTAGCCTCCTACGGAAAAGACCGCTTTTATACCGTTTTTTTCGAAAATATTTTTACACTCTTTTGAATATTTAAGTATATTTAGCAGAGAGGAGATTTTTTTGATTCCTTTCTTGTTTACCACTCCTTCTGTTTTGAAAAAATATTTCTCTTTGAAACCTTCGTCACTTTCAAACCACTCTCTATCCTGTCCGTAGTTTGAACCTATAAAGATCGGTTTTACGTCTCTTTTGTTAAGCTCCTCTTTTATAGCTTTCGCTATTGCAAGATGGCCTCCCGTACCGCCTCCGGTAATCGCTATCAAAGTTTAACCCTTTTGCTTATCATCAAAACCATTCCTATGGCTATCGCGTTTGCAAGAAGGGAGCTTCCTCCATAGCTTAAGAAAGGTACGGCTATACCTTTTATCGGAGTTAGGGAAGTTACTCCAAAAGAGTTCATCAAAAAAGAGGTAATCAGACTCAAAGCCACTCCGGCACTAAAGAGATAAAACGTCTTATTTTCACTCCTTGCCGAAATTTTAAAGACTCTGTAAGTCATTATAAAAAATATAAAAATTATCGCTATTACGCTTAACGTGCCTATCTCTTCGGCTATTCCCGAGAGTACGAAATCGGTGTGAATTTCGCTCAAGAAACCGAGCTTAAAAGAGCCGTTTGCAAGTCCCTGCCCCGTAAATCCTCCATGTTTTATAGCATTTAATGAGTTTGTTATTTGCAAAGTATCGGGGGTGTCGCTAATTTTAAGGTAGTTTGAAAACGAATCGGGCAAAAAGGATAGAACGAAATTTTGAATGTTCGCCCACCATATTTTTATCCTCGCTATTCTGTGAGGGGAGGTGACTATCGCCATGATAAATACGGCCATCGCGCTTAGAGTGATTATGAAAAAGAATCGATAACTGCTTCCGGCCAATACGGCCATTACCGCCAGAGTGATTCCGAGTACTATCACTTGCCCCAGATCGTTTTGAAGTATGGCTATTAGATAGATGACTATAAGAAAAGCTATCATATAGGGCAAAAATATTTTGATCTCTTCCAAAAGAGGTTTGTTGTTTTCTATCTTTCTGCTAAAACTCCATGCTAAGAAGAATATAAAACCTATTTTGAAAAATTCCACCGGAGCTATGGAGATACCTGCAAATTTTATCCACCGTTTGGCTCCTCCAACTTCCGTTACCAAAGAGTCGGGTAGAAACTGCATCATTACCATAAGGCCCAAACTGCCTAAAAATAGGGTAAAACCTAAAATATACAGAGCTTTATCCGGATTTAGACGGGAGATTTGCCACATAAGATAGATGGAGATAACTCCCACTATAAGTTGTCTTATTAGAAAATGAAACTGACTTACGTCCCATCTTAAAACGGCGTAAGTTGTAAGTGAGTAGGAGAATATTATTCCTATAAAGATTAAAAATGAAGTGTATGAAAAAAGTTTACTATCCGTTTGCATCTTTCTCTTTTTCGTTTTTGTTTTTATTATACAAATAAAAAGCTTATAAATTCAAATATTATGATTTTTATAAAAAGTTTTTTTTAGGAAAGATCGTTTGTAAGCAATAATTATCTTTTGTAATTTTTGCTGGAACGATAATTGCTTGTTTTTTACAATATATTAAAATTTTTGGGAGTTTTTTGTAATGAGTTTTTCTATAAGTAAAGCTTACGACTTGATGGCCGAAGGATTGAACAATAGAGCTTTAAGACAAAAGCTTATCTCTTCCAATATCGCCAATATTGATACCCCTTTTTATAAAGCAAGAGATATAGATTTCGAGACAATGCTTTCTAAAAAGGCTAAAAAGATTTTCGGCGAAGATAACGATAAAAAATTGAAACTTGCCATAACCGATAAAAAGCATCTGTTGCCTCCAAGTGATTTAAACGATCTTAAACCCACTATCTTTTTTAGAGACGGTCATATGGCGAGAAATGACGGAAATACCGTGGATTTGGATATAGAAACTACGGAGATGAGTAAAAATGCGGTGATGTTCAACGCTTTAACTTCCGCACTCAAAAAAGATTCTCAACTCTTTAGGGCCGTACTTGACGCGTCGGCTAAAGTTTAATAAAGGAGATTAAATGGCTTTTTTAAACGGTTTTGACATAAGCGGATACGGACTTTCGGCTCAAAGATTTAGAATAAACATAATAAGCTCCAACATCGCAAACGCAAACACCACAAGAACCGCCGAGGGCGGACCTTATAGAAGAAGAGAGGTTGTTTTCAAAGCCGTAGATTTCGATGAGGCCTTGAATAATAGTTTGAGAGATTCCAATTCTCTTTTAGAATATGAAAATCCTCTTGACGAAATGAGAGAGGATAACTTTCCCACTCCCGTTATTGAAAACGTTATAGTCGATAAAGTGGTAAGAGACGATAGTAAATTTAAAATGAGATACGATCCGACTCACCCGGATGCCAATAGCGAAGGCTATGTAGCTTATCCCAATATTAACCCGGTAGTGGAAATGGCCGATTTAATCGAAGCTACGAGAGCTTATCAGGCCAATGTGGCTGCGTTTCAAAGCAGCAAATCGATAGCCCTAAACGCTATAGATCTATTGAAAGGATAATTAGATGGCTGTAAATTCGATAAATTCCTTAACTTCTCTTTTAAATTCGGAAACGGTGAAAAAAGGTAAAGATAAAAGTAATATTTCAAGTAGTTTTGATAAAATACTCAAGGAGAGTTTACAGGAGGTAAACGATCTTCAAAAAGATGCCGACAAAGCGATGGCCGATATCGCTACCGGCGAAGTGAAAGATCTCCATCAAGCCGCTATCGCCATAGACAAAGCGGAAATCAGTATGAAGATGATGTTAGAGATCAGAAATAAAGCTTTGAATGCTTATAAAGAGATATTAAGAACCCAAATATAGTTTCGAAATAAAAAGGGGTATATGAGCGAGTATCATAAAAAGTCTAAAATAGTCGTTATATTTTTACTTCTTTCCGTCAGTCTCTCCATTTTGGTTTTGAGATTCGTTTATATCAATTTAAAAGAGGCGGAAAATTTTCCCAAACTTTATAAAAAAGAAACGAATACGGCTATTAGAGGCAGCATAAAGAGTGCCGACGATTTTACCATAAGCAATAGCAAAAAACTATATAAAGCTGTCGTAAACACCTACACTATCGATCCCGATAAGACGGATCTTTTCGTAAAACTCTTCTCTATCTATAGCGGAATAGATCCCAAAATCATAAAAAGAAAGCTCTCAAAAAGAGGACGGGTGGTAATCTCTTATAAAATAGATTCCAAAAATGCCGTATATTTGAAAGAACTTGCTAAAAAGCTATATTATTTAAAGGTATTTAGAGAATATGAGGATAAAAAAAGGCATGTGATCTATAGAGAAGGGCTTGATATTTTAGAAAGCGGAGAGAATAGGGAGTATCGTTACAAAGATCTTTTTACCCCTTTTATAGGCTATGTAAACAAGCATGATGACGGATATTTTACGAGAAATATAGGAATAAAGGGAATAGAGAAGTATTACGAAGAGTATCTCAAACCTATCCAAAACGGTTTTTTGTACGGCAAAAGGGATGTCGTAAATAATATCATTTTTAACAGATCTTCGAAAGTTAGAGCAAGGATCGACGGGGGAGATCTCTATCTTAATATCTCATTGAAACTTCAAAAATCTCTCGAGCATATTTTGGATAATATGAAAAAGGAGCTTGGAGCCAAAGAGATAGTAGCCGCCGTGATGGATAGTAAAAGCGGAAGAATCCTCTCGATCGCCACTACCAAAAGATTCGATCCCAATCATATAACCAAAAAGGATTATTCGGCTCTCAATATAACCGCCGATGAATATCTTTATGAGCCTGGATCAGTAATGAAGCCTATTGCATTCTCTTTGCTTTTGAAAGAGAACAAAGTAAATCCGCTTGAGATGATAGAGCTATTTAACGGCGTATATAAACTGAAAAATTATGTAATTAGAGACGATCACAGATTCAAAAAGCTGTCCGCCGAGGATGTGATAGTTCATTCAAGCAATGTCGGAATATCGATACTTTCTCAAAGACTTAAAGCAATAGATTTTTTTCAAGGCCTGATAGATTTCGGTTTTTCCAAACGCACGGGAATAGATCTCTTTTATGAAAAGAGCGGAAGAATTCCGAGTGTTTTGAAGATGCAGGATGAAGTTTACAAAGCTACAGTAGCTTACGGATACGGTTTGGAGGTAACGTTCGTTCAACTTCTAAAGGCTTATAATGTTTTCAATAACGACGGTTTGGCGGTAAGACCGCTTATTGGAAATAGAATCGTTTTTAATAACAAAACTTTCCCAATCTCTTCTGGAGAGAGAAAAAGAGTTCTTCCAAGAGACGTTGCCGAAAAGATGAAAAATATTTTGATAAAGACGGTAAAAGAGGGAACGGGAAAGGCTACGATAATAGAAGGGCTTGAGATAGGCGGCAAAACCGGAACGGCTCATATAGCTTCATACGGAAAATATAAAGAGAAATACAATAGTTCATTCTTCGGTTTTGCAAACGATAAAAAACATAGATTTACGATAGGTGTTTTGGTAATAGAACCTAAAACCGAAAATTATACCTACTTTGCTTCAAAAAGTGCGGTTTTGGTTTTTAGGAAGATAGTGGAAGAGTTGCTTGACGAGGGGATGCTCGTTAAAAGTAGTGATTCAAAATAAAAAATAAAATAATAGGTATAGAATAGATAGCTACAGTTCCTATCGCGTTGGCTCCTTGACAGCTTGTACAGTTTTTGTACTTTTGTGTCTCATATTTTGCATAAATTGCATAAAAAATTAAAATTAAAAAGTTCAAAATCAAGATAGCTACATTGTGCGATAGCAGATTTTTAGCAAAATCGCTAAAAAATTTAAATCCAAAAAGCAGATATTCCGCAATTAAAGTTAGTCTAAGAGAGACTAAAATCTTATCTTTTACGAACGAAGTGGGGCAGGCGCCTGAGATTTCATAATTTTTTAAAAACTCTTTTTGCTCTTTTTTAGGTAGTTTATGAAGAGGAAGTCCTCCGAACGTGAGATCTATCTTTCTTTGAAGCCAAATAGCCTCTTCTCCGGTAGCATCCAAAAATTTTTGATTATTGTTTCTATCATAATACATTATCTTTACGCTCTCGTAGCGTTTTATCGTAAACTCTTTTCCTGGAATCGTTTCGTCTTCCTCTTTGGACTCTATAAAACCTTTATGAAAGTAAATGGTTGGATTTATAAGCTCTAAAAACTCTTTGTCCTTTTTGAAAACTATTACTTTTTTGGGTACTCCGATTTGAATAGCGGCTAATCCTTTTAGATTGTTAGCTTTGGCAACTTCTTTCATTCTATCTAACAATTTAAAAAGATTATCGTCAAACTCTCTTATAAATCCGCTGATTTGAAGCAGTTTGGTATCAGGATAAGTTAGCAGCTCTTTACTCATCTATTTTCCTTGATGGATTTTTGGGAAGATCTTGAGAGGGGGGGAAAAATCCCTCTCTAAGAGATTTAGTGATGGCTTTTTGCAACCACTTTAAGCATTTTTAGATTTATGGCTATAAATCTTATAAATTGATAGATTTTGCAAGTTCTTAGGAATCTTTGAAACGGACCCGGTGCCATCGTTTCGAAAGATTTACTATCGTAAGGTTTGATATTTTTCATTATCTCTTCATATCCGCCTATTGCCATATTCTCTCCTTTTTAATTTTTTGTTATTTTTTATTCTGGGATCAAAGTCCAGCCTGGTTTAAGCTGAGCTTTCCACATAAACATATAGTGAAGGATATGCTTGATCCAATGACCCGCAAGTCCCACTTCACCGAAAGTATATTCAGGATCTCTACCTGTTCCCGGATACTTCTCGTAATCAGGAACTACCGGATAAACCGTTAAAGCCGCAGCTGTTCCACTCCACCAACTTTTACCTGCGCTTGCTACGCATGCGGCACCCATCTCGGCCATTGAAGCGTGGTGAGTAGGTTTATCTGAATTACCTAAAATCATATCGCATACGCTTTGAGCCACCGTTTTTCCGATGATTCCCGAAGGCATACCGGTTCTTGGAGGCGCAGGTGTTATGACTGTGCCGTTTGGAGATTTTGCCGGTTTACTTATAGGATGAGGAGGAGCGAACGCGATACCTACCGCAAAGATATTCGAATAATCCGGATTTTGGTAATATTTAGGCCAATCGCTTGCTTTCCACTCTTCGAACGGTTTTGGAGTATAGTCGGCGTCAACTACCATAAAGCCGTTTGGCTTGAAGAGTTTGCTCGTTATGTCTTCACCTTTTTTATCGTACGCTTTCAATCCCACTCCGGTAAAAGGAGGAATAAGCATTGAGAAATCGAACTCCTCTTCTCCTTCACTTCCGTCAAGCAATTCGTAGTGAACTTTTCCGGGCTCTACTTTCTTAACCGCCGCACCCGTAATCCAGTCTACGCCTCTCTCTACGAATAGAGATTCGGCCATGATTTTGCTTGAAGTCAGATATCCTCCGAAGGTGATATGAACTCCAGCAACTCCGAAATCTCCCAAAAATTGCTCGTTGGAGATCCATTTAATATCCGCTTTGTCTCTAACTCCGGCTTTTCTTAGGTTATACTCTACGTTAAAAATATATTCAAACGCCGCACCTTGGCACGTACATCCGCCATGACCCGTTCCGATGAGGATTTTTTGTCTCTCACCTTTTTTCATTCTTTCAATCGCCTCTTCCAAAGCGTGATTCGCTTCGGTAGCGTGCTGATATGTACAAACCGAATAGGTGTATCCTCCGTCAGGTCCCAAACCTTCCGTAGCGGCGAAATTTAGTTTCGGTCCCGTAGCGTTGATAAGATAGTCGTATTCTACCTCTTCTATCTCGTCTTTTTTCGAAGGATCGGTATATTTGATGGTTACGTAAGGTTTATCGCTTCCCTCTTTTCCTTCCGGATGGATTGAAACGGCCAAAGCTTGTTTGAAATCTATTCCGGCTTTTTTATAAACCGGATCAAGCTCGAAAATTACGTCTTCCGCGGTCATTTCGCCAACGCCCACCCAAATGTTTGAAGGGATCCAGTTCCATTTGCTGTTTGGAGATATCACTATAACCTCGTGAGAATCTCCCAGCCATTTCTTCGCGAACGTAGCGGCGGTATGTCCGGATACGCCCGCTCCGAGCACAACTAATCTTGCCATAAAATCTCCTTTATAGAATCTACAATTTTTACGCT
>JAADDG010000007.1 GCA_013154075.1 Campylobacterota bacterium
TTTTGATAGAAATTATAATTTAAAGCACTTAAAATTAGATAAATTTTATCCTATTTCTAAAGATTACCCCGTCTATCCCGTTTTTAGCGGCCTTTACCATCTCCTTCTCACTCTCTATCTCCAAAATTATCTTCATATCGAAAAGATACTCCTCCGCAATCTCTTGAGCCTCTTTGGCAAAATCCCCTTCCACCAAAGCAAATTTCGCTCCCCAAGTATTGGAAATCAAGAGCTCTTTAATATCTTTTACTTTAAGCGCAAAAGAAAGAAGATTTTGAGAGCAATATTTAGCCAGATGAAAACTATCCTCCCCAAATTCAAAAACCACAATAGAGTTTGCAGGTGTCTTTAGGATATCTTTTTCATCTTTTACGAAATAAAACTCTTTAGCCTCTATCAAATGATGTCCGAAAATGAGCATCACTTAACTCCCGCACACTCTTTCGAGCAATAATACTTTCCGTCTTTTATAACCGCCTCTTTGGAGCTTATAAAGATACCGCATTTACTACACTCCACCATCACTTCGCTCTCTTCTTTGTCTCTCTTTTTCTTATCCGTCTTCTTAGCGGCCTCTTTCACTTTTGAAAGCAAATTTTCTTTTTTGAAAAAAACTATATAGATAATATACAAAATTATTCCGAAAATTATCCATTTAAAAATCATAACAACCCTTTATTATCAAATATCTTCTTTTATCTCTTTTGTATATACGATGATCGATATTTTTCAAAAACTCCTTTTCGCTCTCTATCCCCTCTCCTTTATAAAAAAGAAAAAGAGTATCCTCCTTGCAAAAAGCTCTCCCAAGCTCAAGAAGTCTTTTAGTGTCGGTAACGGCCCTTGAGGTAATCAGATCCACAAAAAAAGGCTCTATCTGCTCCACTCTTTTATTCAATATTTTGACATTATCAAGAGAACATTTGATTTTTATCAGATACAAAAAAGCGCTTCTTTTCATTATAGGCTCACTTAGAAAAACCTCGCTCTCTCTTAGAGCAAACGAGAGCACAAGACCCGGGAAACCGGCTCCCGTCCCGATATCAAGCAAACTTTTCAAAGAGCCTAAAAATTTTAGAGGATATATTGAATCAAAGATATTCTCATAAATCTCCTCTATCGAATCCAAAGCGGTTATATTGTGGGTTTTGGAGTAGTTTAAAAGCTCTTTTGCGAAAATCTCGCTACATCGAAAAAAGCTCTCTTCTAAAAAAATTCCTTCTCTCTCAAGCTCTCTTTTTAAATCGAATCCCATAGGCAAGCCTTACGTTTTGTAAGGCTTATTATATCTTATTTCTCCTCTTTTATAACAACCTCGTTGGATCTGCTTTTTGCGGAAGTTCCCGAATCGTTAAAAGCGCTTACATAGTAGCGGTATTTCACTCCCTTTTTTACGCCTTTATCTATAAATTCGGCGGTATCGGGATCCAAAATAGCAATAATTATCGGATCTTTTCCATCCTCCTCTCTCTCAAGATAGAACCCAAGCTCGTTATCGGAGTTATCCTGCCAAGTTATTTTGATCGAATCGGAATCCAAAACTTTGGCATAAGCCATAGAGGGAGCTTTAGGGATACCCTGTCCCTCTATCCTCACCTCATTGGAAGTAACCCAATCCGATACCCCCTCATCATTTATAGCCAAAATCTGATAGGTATAGACTCCCCCTTTCTTTACATCCTCGTCTACAAATTCCTCCTCATCCTTATCTACGAAAGCCACCACGCTCATAGTTCCGTCAGGATTGTTTCTAACGATATAAAAGCCGTTTTCATTATCGGAATTATCCTTCCATGTAAGCTTTACGCGAGAATCATCGATAACTTTAGCTTTAAAATCGCTCGGAGCTTTAGGTACTCCCCCGAATTCTCCCTTGATCTCTACGGAGTTTGATATAACTTTCTTAGAAACTCCGGCTTTATTTACGGCCACTATATAGTATTGATAAACTCCCGTCATACTCAAATTACTATCTACATATGATTCGCTATCGGCTGGAAGAGAAGCCACCTTTACGAAAGAGCCGTCAGGATTCCTCCTCGTAATCACGAAAGCCTCTTCATTATCGGATCTATCCTCCCAAGTAAGAAGCACCTCATCTTTATCTTTTAAAGAGGCTTTGAAATTTGCCGGAGCTTTTGGAGGAGCTATTTGAGAGACTTTTACCAAAGGAGAAGAGACAGCCGCAGAGTCTCCAAACTCATTTGATGCCCAAATCTCATACCTATATTCTTCACCATCTTTGATATCTTTATCTTTAAAAGTAGTGCTGTTTGGAGGAAGTATCGCCACTATTTTACTTTCGTTGCCGTCATATCTTTTGATATAAAAAGCGTTTTCATTATCGGAATTATCTTTCCAACTAAGTACGATAGATTTATCGGCCGCCAAAACCGCTTTTAGATCGCTTGGAGCCAAAGGAGGATTGCCTCCTTCGGTCAAAATAACATTCGATCTCCCCACATCACTCAAGCCGAAATCGGTAGAAGCTTGCAGTTCATAATAGTATCTCGTATTAGGAGAGAGACCGTAATCTTCGAAATCCTCGGCATATTGATCCAAAAGCCCCACTACAACCTTTTTTTGCGTATCCGCTTCCACTCTCGTTAGATAATAGCCGTTTATATCATCTTTTATCCTATCCCAAAATATATAAGCTTTATCTTTACCCAAAGCGAAAGCGTAAACGTTTGTCGGTTTTATAGCGTGAGAAAATATTTTATAGATCCTAAAGCCGCTATCTCCGCTTGCCGTCAAAACCTCATCATAATTAAACATAACCCTATCGGTAAAAGATGAAATATTCTCAAAAGCCTCAAGATAGATATTGCTAAAATCACCTATATTTACGATCTCGACCCCTTTGTCTCTAATACCAAGCAGAGCATGTTTTCCTCTCAAATCGATAGAAAAGAGATCTCCTTTGACAAGATAGGTAGCTTTGAGCAAAGGCAGTTTTACATTCGATATGTCATATATTTTTAGACACTTTTCGCAAGCGGCATACAAAAAGCTATCTCTTATCCTAAGATCGAAAACTCTCTTTCCGACACCGATTCTTCCCTCCAAAAACGGCAAAGCGGGATAAGATACATCCACTATACTAATCCCTCTCTTACCGTCCGCCACATAGATATAATCTCCCTTCACTCTAAGATTATAAGCATAACCTCCGGTAAAAAATTCTCCCTCTTTAGTAGGATTTTTTATATCTTTTATATTATAAATCGATATTCCATCTTTTCCTCCAGCCACATAAAGACGATCGTTTTCCACATAAATTCTCTCCAAAGAAAAATCGCTATCTATAACCGTTACTTTTTTCGGAGCGAAAGGGTTTAAAATATCCTCTATCAAAATCTTTCCGTTTTTCAAAGCCAAAAAAGCGTATCTGCCTCTTAAATAGATATCCGATACACTCGAATCGGTCTTTATAAAAGATATAGATCTAATATCCGACGAATCGGAGATATCGACTATATGCACCCCGAAATATTTATCGGCTATATAGGCATATTTGCCCCTTGCAGTCATCACCGAAGCGTAAAAATTCTCTCCGATATATCTTGCTTTATAAGATGGTTTGGAGAGATTAGAAATATCCACAGTCTCTATTCCGGCAGAATCGACTCTAAGAAAAAGTTTATCTCTAAAAACCGCAAAATCCTCTATATCCCCTATCGTCTCATATTCGAACAAAACAAGCGGATTTAAAGGATCCAAAATACTCATGCCCTTTAGTTTCCCGCCCTCTATCACAAAAAGATTATCTCCGAAAATCTTTATTTTAGAAAAATAGCTATCCGTTCTTATAAATTTATCCTGCTTATCCCAATCCAAAGCTTTGGGATTTTCCACATTCATTACCAAAAGACCGTGAGAACCGTTGGTTATATAAAGATATTTATCTTTAAGCGCCATATCCGTAGGCTTGGGAGTGATATGAAACCTCTTTTCAAAAAACAAAGATGAAGGATTTGAAATATTTATCACATCCACCCCAAATCCTCTATCCATCAAAAAAGCGATATTCCCCCTCAAAATCAGCTTTTTAGCAAATCCCGGCGTATCGAGAGAAGAGACTTTGAAAATATAATCTTTATTGGAGATATCCAGTACCGAAATCCCCTTCTCCCCACACGCCAAATAAGCATACCCGTCTTTAATCTTTATATCGTTTATCTCACATCCGCTCTCTTTGTACTTTGCTACTCTTCTTAAAGAAAAAGGGTTTGATAGAGAATAGATCTCCACTCGTCCGTCCTTAAATCCCGCAAAAAGTCTTCCAAACTCTCTATCTACATACAAAACATTCGCACCTAAAGCGGATAGGAAAGATACTTCCCTGATATTTAAAGGATCGCTCAACGAAAGAACGCCGATTCCCTGATCCAAAGCCGTATACAAAAACTCCCCGCCTATTTTCATATCGTTTAGCTCTCCGCCGTAAACTCCCTCTTTTTTTAAGGATATGGAGCCAAACACCGCCACCGAAACAAACAGCAACCAAAAAACGACCCGCTTCATCTCTCTTCCTTGAGTTAAAATCTATTTTATCGATAAGTTACCTATTATAAAATCCCCATATCTCCCTATCTGTGCGTTAAACTCCTCCAACGTATACTCCTCACCATGATAATAGATCAAAGGAGTGGCGTCTTTTAAAAAAACTCTGTTATTTATGAAATTATTTTCCCTAATCCTTTTGTCATCCTTATCATAAATCTCTATGACACAGTTATTGTAAGGCTTATTAAATATCCTCATTCCGCAATTTATTATAAAGTTTCTGCTTATGGTGTTTTTCTCTTTTATTCCGTCATTACCGAAACTTACCAGCGAAATTGCCGCCTCGTCACACCCTATAAAAATATTTTCGCTTATGTAGTTTCTTTTAGCAAAAGTTTGCAGCCAAATTCCCTGTCCGGATCCGTAACCTTGATCCTTTTTTACTTGAGAGTTATAAATATTTCCAAAATAGTTTTTATAAACGGCATTTTCCACCCCTCCAAGCTGATTTCTCGCTCCCAAATTCGTAAAAAAATTGGAAAAAAATCCGTTGTATTTACACTTCTCCCCTTCAACGGTAAAGCCATGCATATAGGCCACACCGTCTCCGTCTATCCTATTGGATACAAATTGATTATAAACGGCCTCTTTATCGTTTGAATAGATATTGATCCCGGAATGTCCCCAATCCTTTATATAAGAATTCAAGACTTTGTTATAAGATCCCTCCCCCACTATAAAAACGCCGTCTTGAGAGCCCCTTGAAGAGTGATAGCGGTAATTTTTGAATCTAAATCTCGAATCTATTTCACAAGAATCTATCACATTATGATCGGAAGAAGTGTTCGAATCTATCCCCGAAGTTATCTCAACTCCCACAAAAGAGCCTTTTCCTATATCACAGTTGGAAATATTTACAAAGGAGCTCCCTCTAAGCGCCAAAGCATACTTTCCGCCTCGAATATCAAGATCTGAAATAAAAATATTTTCACTATCTTGAATACTTACCGTATCTATATTGATATTGTTTATTTTAAGCTCTCTTTTTAAAAGAGCGGGATCTATAAAAGGCCCTTTTATAAAAATATAGAGATAATTTTCACTCCTCTCAAGATACCACCTTACATACTCACCGCATTCGCACCTAAGCTCTTCAAAGAGCATAAGCTTTAATATCTCTTTTCCGTCAAACCACAGTCTAACTGCATTTGGATCAAAATACTCAAATTTTTCAACGGGAAGCTTAATCCTTAAAATATAGTCCACCTCATCCTCTACCTCTTTAAAACTTTTGGCTACATCTCTTTTTGTTTCGGTGGATAAAAGCAAATAGTGTCTTAAAAACTCTCTTTTTAAAGCGCTAAAAGAGGAGTCGTTGGTATCGCTAAAAGGAGATCCTTTAGAGTAAAAAAGCTCAAAAGAAGCATTTTCATCAAAAGGAATTTTTGATATGGACGTAATTATCGCTTTTTTACTCTCGTCTCCGAAACTACTTATGGTTATGTGATCCTTATTCTTCAAAACGATTTTTTGATTAAAAACATCGCCTCTTTTGAAAAACACTCTATCTCCGGAACGAAGATTTTTGAAAAAATCTCTCAAATTTTGAGAAACTACTAAACCGTTTTCATCTTGTATAGTTAATTTTTTATCTATTAAAAAAATTTTATAATCACGTGAGTAAATTATTAGAGGAATCAAAAGGAAGAGTAATATTTTTTTGATTTTCATTTAAATTTCTTTGATTTTTTATCTTGAATATAAAAACAATTTTAGAAATTATATCATAAAAATTTAGTCGTTCAACTAATCAAAGAAGATAAGAATCTAAAGACTTCCAAAAACTCTTTTCTAAAAAGAAGCATCATAGAAGCTAAAACGGCGGTTAGGACAAAAACGGAGAAAAAGATCTTGACAGGATACCCGATAACCAATAGATTAAATTGCGGCATGGTTTTCATAAGCATACCGAAAACCAAATCTACCAAAAGAGAGAGAGCTATTATCGGGAAAGCCAAAATAAACCCGAAAATAAACATATCTTTAACGGCTTTTACAAAATAGCCATAAACAAAATCTTTCGGATAAAACTCCCCGAAACTTAACGTTCCTATCGTTTTTGAAAAGAAAAGCAGCATATAGTGATGCCCGTCAAAAGCCAAAAGCACCAAAACCGCCAAAAGAGTAAGAAAGTTGGAAACTATCGGACTGTTTACACCCGTTTGGGGATCCAAAACGGTAGCCATGGAAAATCCCATCACCATAGATATCTGCTCACCCGCCAAAGCCACTCCGGCAAAAACGATAGAAAGCGCCGCTCCGGCTATAAATCCCAAAGTAAGCTCACTCAAAACGGCCAAAATCAAACTTCCCATATCCAAATTGATATGGCCTAAAGAGGAGAGAGGAAAAAACAAAATACTTAGATAAAAAACCAAAGCGGTTTTTACCGAAACGGGGATATTTACATGACTAAAAAAAGGAAAAAAAGCCATTAACCCGCTAAAACGGCTAAAGAGAAGAAGAAATAAGATAGCGTTATTTTGATTAAGTAGCTTTACTATCTCCATCACATAAGATTTAGAGTTTTATCTTTAAGCCTATAAGCTCTACTGCATTTCTTGGCAAGCTCCTCGTCGTGAGTTACCAAAAGCATAGCTCCCTCTTTCTCATAAATATAGCTAAAAAGCACGTTCATTACATCTTCCGCAGTCTCTTTATCAAGATTTCCGGTAGGCTCGTCCGCAAAAATTATGGTGGGACTCTTTACCAAGACTCTTGCAATAGAGATTCTCTGCTGCTGTCCGCCCGATAGATCCCCTACGTTTTTTTTGAGAGTATTTTCTATACCGAGCCTTCTTAGAAGAGATCTGTAGATCGGTTTTTGAGAGATTAAAGATGCTATTTTTATATTCTCAAATCCGGTAAAACCTTTGAAAAGATAGTGAGATTGAAATATGATTCCCATCTCATAACGTCTAATGGCCAAAAGCTCTTTATCGTTTAGAGAATAGATATCTTTGCCTTTGTAGAAGACTTTTCCGCCGTTTGGCTTCAAAAGAGTGGATAGAATATGCAAAATAGTGGATTTCCCGCTTCCGCTTCTTCCGACAATCGCTACCGATTCGCCTTTTGAGAGTGTAATGGATATATCGTTAAAAAGTTCGTAATCGAAAGCGTGAGAGAGATTTTTGGCTTCCAAAAGATTCATTTTTAGCTCTTTAAAAAGGAGGCGGCATAAAACCGCCTTGAATTATTTTAGCTGAGCAGCTACCTCCGAAGCGAAATCTTCCGATTTCTTCTCCAACCCTTCACCAAGCTCGAATCTTATATATTCGATTATCTCGGCTTCTCCGCCAAGCTCTTTGGCTTTCTCTTTCAAAACCTCGCCGACACTCTTTTTATCGTCCATTACGAATTTTTGTCCTAAAAGAGTGTTTTCGTTTTTGAACTTAGCAAGTTTTCCTGGAATAATTTTATCCCAAATTTTCTCAGGTTTGCCCTCTTTTTGAAGCTGAGCTTTTGCGATTTCTTCCTCTTTTGCCAAATCTTCGGCAGGAATAGCCGCTTCGTTTAGATACTTAGGAGCCATAGCGGCAGCGTGCATCGCGATATTTTTCAAAAGATCTTTAATTCCCTCGCAAGTTTTCTCGCTGTCGCATTTAGCCGCCAAAATAACGCCCACTTTTCCGTTGGAGTGAACGTATCCGTTTACGATTCCGTTCTCGCCTACTTTTATAGTGGCGAATCTTCTAACGACAAGATTCTCTCCGATAGTGGCTATCTGAGTCTTTAGATACTCCTCAAAAGGCATTCCGTCAATTTCTGTTTTTATAAGCTCTTCGTTGGTTACTATTTCGTTTTCGTGAATATGAGAAGTGACGTCTTTTACCATTTGTTGGAATTTCTCGTTTTTAGCCACGAAATCGGTCTCTGAATTGATCTCGGAGATTGTGGCTTTTTTGTAATCGTCGCTTATCGTTATAGTGATAAGTCCCTCGCTTGCAAGTCTATCGGACTTTTTAGCGGCTTTTCCGAGACCTTTTTTTCTAAGCTCTTCAACCGCTTTATCTATATCTCCGCCGGTCTCGACCAAAACTTTTTTACAGTCCATCATACCGGCACCGGTAAGCTCTCTAAGCTCCTTTACCATTTTTGCAGTAACTTGCGCCATTATTTGCTCTCCTCTTTTACTTCTTCCGCTACTTCTTGAGTCTCTTCTTTAACCTCTTCTTCCTCTTTTACCTCGACACCTTCCGCTTCACCTTCGGCTACCGCCTCTTCTATGATCTCTTTTTTCTCCTCTTCGGTAGCTGGAACGCTCTCTTCGACTCCCTCTTCTTTCTCTCTCATCTCTTTACCTTCGATGATAGCCTCGCTTATCTCTTTGCAAAAGAGCTGAATGGATCTGATCGCATCATCGTTTCCGGGAATCGGATAATCCACTACGTCCGGATCGCAGTTGGTATCGATAGGAGCTACAACGGGGATTTTAAGTCTGTTTGCCTCTTTTACGGCGATTTTCTCTTTTACGGTATCGATAATAAAAAGCATATCGGGAATATTTTTCATATCTCTGATACCGCCTAAATATTTCAAAAGTTTCTCTTTTTTTCTTTTAAGCATCAAAGCTTCTTTTTTGGTAAGAAGATCAAATTGTCCTTCTTCTTCCATCTGCTCTATAACTTCCAGTTTTCTGATAGATTGTCTTATAGTTTTGAAGTTTGTAAGCATACCGCCGAGCCATCTGTGATTTACGTAAGGCATTCCGCATTTTTGCGCATACTCTTCGATAGCTTTAGTAGCTTGCTTTTTAGTTCCTACGAATAGAATCGTCTTGCCTTCAGCTGCGGCATCTCTTACGATATTGTAGGTGTATCTAAAATATCTTAGAGTTTTTTGTAGATCTATAATATAGATATTTTTTCTCTCGCCAAAGATGAATTTTTTCATCTTCGGATTCCATCTTCTTGTCTGATGTCCGAAATGAACACCGCACTCCAATAAATCCTTCATAGTTACCATGAAATGTCTCCTTAAAGTATTAGGTTTAGTCCTCCGCACTCCTTAACGCCACCAAAAGCGCAACCTTTTAAGGATTAGTGCGTGAGAAGTAAAAGCGGAATTTTACTAAAATATTTATTAAAGTTTACTTTTTTAGAGGCTTTCGAGACAAAAAGTTACAAAAGTAGCGGACAAATTTCAATTTTGAGTTATAATTGAAAAAAAGGAGCGCAAATGGAAAAGAAAAAGGCTTTCGGTCTTTGGAGTGCGGTATTTTTAGGTATCGGCTCTATGGTTGGAATAGGAATCTTCATAGTCATAGGAGAAGCCGGAGCGATAGCCGGCAATCTGGTGATTTTTACATTCCTAATAGGCGGTATCATAGCGCTTTTGTGCGGATACTCCTTGGCAAAACTCGCACTTAGATATCCAAGCAGAGGCGGAGTGATAGAGTATCTGGTACACGAATACAAAGAGGGCTTTTTTAGCGGAGCTTTGGGAGTTTTGTTTTATCTGGTGCAGCTTATAGGACTCGCTGCGGTTTTGAAGTCTTTCGGAACTTACGCATCCACCTACTTATCAAGCGGAATCACTCCCTTTAATGTCAATATGTTCGCTCTTGCGGTTTTGGCTCTTTTTACTTTTATTAATCTAATAGGTGCATCTTTCGTGGCAAAAAGCGAAAATATAATAGTCGTAACGAAACTAAGCGCTCTTGTTTTGTTCGTAGGAGCGGCTCTTTTTTATATAGATCCGCAAAATCTAATGCCCTCTCAATCCCCAAAAATTTTAAATCTATTTTATGCACTCGGCCTCGTATTTTTCGCTTATCAGGGATTTAGCGTAATAACAAACAGCGTAGAGGATATGCAAAATCCCAAAAAAAATATGCTAAGAGCGATGATGATCGCCATCGGATTCGTTATCGTTTTATATACCGCCACCGCCATAGCCGTACTTGGAAATCTTCCTTTAGACGAAGTGATAAAAGCCAAAGATTACGCACTCGCGGAAGCGGCTAAACCGGTTTTCGGAGATATAGGATTCAAAATCATGGCCGCAGTAGCGCTCATTAGCTCCACTTCGGCAATAAACGCCTCCTTATATGCCGCCACTCAAATAAGCTACGATCTTGCCAAAAAGGGAGAATTGCCGAAAATATATGAATACAATGTCTTTAACAGTACCGAAGGCCTGATAGTCTCGGCTTTTTTGATGATTCCTATGATTTTATTCTTAAATCTTGACGAAATAGCCACAATAGCGGCAATTATCGTTTTATTAATTCAAGGATTCGTTCATTTTGGACATCTATTTAAATATAAAGAGACAAAAGCAAGCCCAATACTCGTAACGTTGGCCGGAATAGGATCTTTCACGGCGGCAGGTTTTGCGCTGGTATACACACACCACAAAATGCCGGCAGTCGGATGGTACGTAATAGGCGCTTTCTTCTTAGCCTACTTTTTGGAAATCTTTCTAAGACTCTTTACCAATAGAACGATAAAAAAACAGATCCTATGGGATGTGGAGGATATAGAGAAGAAATTAAAAGAGGTTTTATATAAAAAATAAGGGATTATCCCCTTATTTCACCCTTTCCCATTCGTAATCGGATATATTTTTGCTTTTAGAGTCGAATTCTACACCTATTAGATAGATCTCATCATAATCTTTCAAATACTTTTCATAATATCTTTTTTTCTTTATCTGCTCCAAAGCTCCTTTTTTGTCTACTTTGAACTCCAATATAAAGACTCTACTCCCTATAAAAATACTTAAATCTATTCTTCCGTCACTTGTTGCATCCTCTGCAATAACTCTATCAAAACCGACTCCGGCAAAATAGGCATAAACTATAGAAGAGTAAAAACCTTCATAATTTTGAATATATTTATTTGAAAAATTAGTATAAGCAATAGAAGAAAATAGAGATTGCAGTATATCCTTTAGCTGATTCAAATCGGGCTTTAACATAGCTTTGTATAAAGCTATTTGAATTTTCGACTTTTTAGCTTTATTTACAAAATAGTTATTCAAAAGATAATTACTAAAACTCCTTTTAACCTCTATATTCGGAAAAGAGAGGTGATAAAACTTATCATTTCCTACTTTTTCTATCTCCTTTATGGTCAAATAACCGCTTTGAAACATTACGGTTTCAAAAGAGATATTTTCGATATCAAAAGAGTTCAATAAATCATCCTCTACAACCAAATCCTCGAACTCAGCCAAATTATATTCTTCTTTTTCAAAAAGTTTTATCAAAAACGAAGGAGTACCCGTATTAAACCAATAATTATCAAAAGAGTGATTGTTTCTTATAAAAAGCAAAATATCAAAAGGATTATAAATCTTATCTTTCAAAAAATAATATCCGTCATACCACTCTCTAAGCTCTTGCAAAGACACATCTTTCAAAAAAGGCAAAAATAAACTATCTATATCATCTTGAGTATATCCGCAAATATTTCCAAAACCGGGATTTAAAGTAATATCTTCTATATTATTAAGCCCGCTAAAAATGGAAGCTTTACTAAATTTACTCACACCGGTTAAAAAAACAAATTTTATATATCTATCGTTATCTTTTATAATTCCATAAAAAGATTTCAAAATCTCTCTATTTTCTTTAGCTACTTCGATCTGATCTAAATTATCCAAAATTGCCTTATCATACTCGTCTATAAGTATAACAACGCCTTTTTTATATTTTCGATAACTTTTTTTTATAAGTTCAGATAAGCATATATCATAAGCTTTCGTATCCTCACAAACAACCCCCAGACGCTCCTCGTTTTCACTCAAGGTGTTTAAAATATTTCTTTTCAAACTCTCCGCACTTCTTAAATCACCGCTAAAACCAATCCTAATGACAGGATATTTCTCACTCCAATCCCATTTATCATAGATATATAAATCTTTAAAAAGTTCTCTATTGCCTTCAAATATTTCACTCAAGGTATCTAAAAAAAGGCTCTTTCCAAAGCGTCTGGGACGAGATAGGAAAGTATATTTGTAGTTAGTTATAAGCTCATAAGCCTCTTTTGTCTTATCTACATAAAGATAATTCTCTTTTCTGATAATACTAAAAGTGCTTATTCCGATAGGAAGCTTTTTCATTGTCGTTTACTTTTTATTTTAATTATATCAAAAAGAGAAAACGCTAAAGGAGAAAAGGAAGAGCGCTCTTCCTTTATTTTTTAAGATCTATTTTTATCTTAGGAGCGGAGGTATTGTTCTCTTTAGGAGTCTCTTTTATACCTAAAGTATCTTTTATAGCACTTTCAAGAGCTTCCTCAGGCGTAAATCCCATATTGGAAAAGTGAATATGTCCCTCTTTATCAAAAAGCAAGATATAAGGAACAGATCCTCTCCAGCCGCTTTTACTTGCAAAATAGTAAATAAAATCCATAAAATCTCTTCCGCTTATAACGGGATAGTTTATACCGTGCTCTTTTACAAATTCTTTCAATCTTTTTTTATCTATGCCGTCTTGTACCTGAAGAGCCAAAATCTCAAAATCTTTTTTATATTTATTTTTAAGTTCTATCAAAGAGGGAATCTCTTTCAAACAAGGAGGACAGTGCTCGCCGAACATCAATACGGCCACAGCTTTCTTATCTTTCAAACTCGGGAAAGTAAGACCCCATTTTACGGCTTTTATCTCATATTTTTTTCCATCTATATCTTTCAAAACAAATTTCGGATACTCCTCTTTTTTCTCTTTCTCGCTTGCCGCTTGCGTCTTGGAAGAAGCGTTTTGCTCATCATTTGCAAAAACATTCAAAGAGATACCGAAAACCAAAGATAAAACAAGTAAAGTTTTTAATAATTTCATTCTTATCCTTTCAACAAAATTTTAAATTTCCCATTCTATCTTAAAGCGCTTTATACTTTATTAAAATATTCATCTACTATCCATTCGCAAAACGGAATGGAGGATGTAAAGGCGGGAGATACGGCATTAAGGACGTGAATGGTGTTGTCTCTCTTCTCCACCACGAAATCTTGCACCAGTTTCAAATCTCTCTTATCCAAAAGCTGAGCTCTGATACCCGGTTTGCTCCACGTATCGAAGGAGGATAGATCATCTTTTTTTATCAAAGCTTTCGCCAAAGATAGAAAATACTCTTTATTAT
>JAADDG010000210.1 GCA_013154075.1 Campylobacterota bacterium
ATCAGATAAGTGACGCCATTTTGGATTATATAATAGAAAGAGATAAGAAAGCGAGAGTCGCTTGTGAGGTTCTGCTTTCAAACGGATACTGCATAATAGCGGGAGAGCTTAAGACGACCACTTACGCTCCTATGCAAGATATTGCAAGAGAGGTTATTAGAGAGATAGGTTATACGGACGCTCAGTTTGGATTCGATTATAGAAGTGCCGGAGTTTTAAACGGTGTGGGAGAGCAGAGTCCGGATATCAATCAAGGAGTCGATCAAGCGGGAGGAGAGATAGGAGCCGGAGATCAGGGGTTGATGTTCGGGTATGCTTGCAGAGAGACGGATGTTTTGATGCCTCTTCCCATCTATTTGGCTCATCAATTGACTCTAAATTTGGCAAAAGCGAGAAAGAGCGGAGTTTTACCGTTTTTAAGACCGGACGGGAAGGCTCAGGTTACGGTAAGATATGAAAACGGAGTGCCTAAAGCCATAGATACGATAGTTATCTCCACTCAGCACTCTCCGGACGTGCCTTACAATAAACTAAAAGACGCCGTTATAGAAGAGATAGTCTTAAAATGTATTCCCGATCATATAGATAGCTCCAATATAAAATATCATATAAATCCGACCGGAAGATTCGTAGTCGGAGGTCCTCAGGGTGACGCCGGTTTGACGGGAAGAAAGATTATAGTGGATACTTACGGCGGAAGTTGCCCTCACGGAGGAGGCGCTTTTAGCGGCAAAGATCCTACGAAAGTGGATAGAAGCGGGGCCTATATGGCAAGATATATAGCCAAAAATCTTGTAGCAAGCGGAATTTGCGATAAAGCTACCGTTCAATTGGCTTACGCTATCGGTGTAGTAGAGCCGGTATCCATTTACGTAAATACACATAATAGCGCAAAAGTGGACGAAACCAAGATAGAGGATGCCGTTAGAGCCATATTCAAACTCACTCCAAGAGGCATTATAGAGAGTTTGGATCTTCTTAGACCTATATATAGGAAAACAGCGGCTTACGGACACTTCGGAAGAGAGCTTGAGGAATTTAGTTGGGAGAGAACCGATAAGGTGGAAGAGATAAAAGATTATTTTAATCTCTAAAAGTAAGTATCGATTATTCTCTTTTCCGAAAATAGAGCTATTAAAAAGAAATTTTTAATATACGTTTTATTTAGAATTTGTTATATTCTTTCTTGTAATAACAAATTCTAATAGAAGGAGAAGAGAATGGCAGTTGTGATTACTGATATTTGTATAAACTGCGGTGCTTGTATAGATGAATGCCCGGTTGAGGCTATCGTTGATGACGAGGATAACCCAACAGGAGAGGAGATCTATTACGTTTATGAAGATAAATGTGTAGAGTGTGTTGGATATCATGACGAGCCCGCATGTGCCGAAGCTTGTCCTACTGAGGGATGTATCGTTTGGGGCGAGTGCAAAGAGGGCATGACTTGTAAAGAGGATAGAGGTGAGCCCGGAACTCCGGTAGTAGAATAATTTTATAAGGGAGAGGATCCTCTCCCTCCCTTCTTTTTTAAAAAAGCTTCATAAATTTTATCTTCAATATAGAAAATATCTGCTATAATTCCTCCCTTAATTATCATTTTACAATATATTTAGGAGTACGACTTTATGGAACAGACACTCTCCATCATCAAACCCGATGCCGTAGCTAAGGGAGTTATCGGCAAAATTATCGATAGATTCGAATCAAACGGTCTTAGAATCGCCGCTATGAAAAAAATCAAACTTACAAAAGAGCAAGCCGGCGAATTTTATGAAGTGCATAAAGAGAGACCTTTTTTCGGAGAATTGGTAGAGTATATGACGAGCGGTCCTGTGGTGGTTATGGTGCTTGAGGGAGAAAACGCCGTAGCTAAAAACAGAGAGCTTATGGGAGCTACGGATCCGAAAGAGGCAGCCCCCGGAACCATTAGAGCCGATTTTGCGGAGAGTATAGAGGCCAATGCGGTTCATGGAAGCGACTCTTTGGAAAATGCGAAAAGAGAGATAGCTTTTTTCTTCAGCAAAATAGAGATTCTTTAATTTTTTTGGATGAAGATAGAGTTTAAGAAGGTTTCTTATAAAAGTTCGGATTTAAATTATTCTAAAGATAATTTAAAATTTGAGGGTTCGTTTCATAAGACGGACTACAAAACGGTAAAAGTTAGCGGAAGTTTCAAAGGAAGCGTTCCTCACGTATGCGATCGCTGCGCTAAAGATTTCGATCTTGATTTCAATGAAAAGATAGAGCTAAAGATTGTAGACGGCATAAGCGAAGAGAGGGACGAGGACTTTTTCGAAACTATAGAGTGTATAGACTCTACTATCGATTTTGACGAGATTATCGAAAGCGAGATAGAGTCTTTCAAAAGCGATTATCACTATTGTAAAGAGTGCAAAGAAAAAGAGAAGGAGAATAAAAATGGCAGTACCTAAGAGAAGAGTTAGCAAAACAAGAGCGGCAAAAAGAAGAACTCATTATAAAGTTACTTTACCAAGACCGGTGAAAGATAGCGACGGAACGTGGAGAATGCCGCATAGAGTCAATAAATATACCGGAGAGTATAAATCCGCAGAATGAGAACGATAGCTATTGACGCGTTAGGCGGCGATTACGGGGCGCTTCCTATAGTGGAGGGGACCGTCAAGGCTTTGAGGGAGAGGGAATTCAAAGCGATTCTTGTCGGAAGATCCTCCGAAATTCTCCCGAAAATTCCTCCAAAATATAGAAAAAACGTAGAGATAGTCGAATGCGACGACGTTTTTGGGATGGATGAGAGCGCTACGGACGCTTTGAAAAGAAAAGAGAGCTCTATTTACAAAGCGGTGGAGCTTGTTAGAGAAAAAAAAGCCGATGCCGTAGTTTCCGCCGGACATAGCGGCGCTACGATGAGCCTCTCTACTCTTAGACTCGGAAGAATCAAGGGAGTTTCAAGACCCGCGATCGCCACTTTGATGCCTACCGCAGTAGGGGGAAGGAGTCTTGTTCTGGATGTGGGGGCCAACGTAGATTGTAAGGCCGAAAATCTTTTCGAATTTGCTATTATGGGCGAATCTTACGCTCAAGATATCTTAAAAATCAAACATCCTAAAGTAGGTCTGCTCTCTAACGGAGAGGAGAAATCAAAAGGCAACGAAGTAACCAAAGAGGCCTACAAACTTCTTGAAAACCAAAATCATTTTATAGGAAACGTAGAAGGAAACAATATTTTCGACGGAAGTGTCGATGTGATCGTATGCGACGGTTTTGTGGGAAATATTTTGTTGAAAACGAGCGAAGGCGTGGCCGAATCGATTACCAAAATGATAAAAAACAATGTAAAAAAATCTCCGGTAGCGATTGCCGGTGCGCTTTTGATGAGAAAAGTTTTTAGGGTTTTGAAAAAGCAGGTGGATTATGCCGAGTACGGCGGGGCACCTTTGCTTGGAGTAAAAGCTTGTACGATTATAAGCCACGGCAAAAGCAACTCCAAAGCGATAAAAAACGCTATTTTTCAAGCTATAAACTTTGTAGATTCCAATGTAAACAAGGATATAGAAGAGAAGCTGGCCTCTTTAAAAAAGAAATAGAAAGGATCTGTGTTGTATGCGGCCCTTAAATCTATCGGAGCGTATGTACCGAAAAATATATTAACTAATAAAGATTTTGAAAAAATGGTAGATACGAGCGATGAGTGGATAAAAAAGAGAACGGGAATAGAAAAAAGGCATATAGCCGACGAAAACGAAGCTACCAGCGATTTGGGAGTCAAAGCCGCTTTGAAGGCGATAGAGAGGGCGAATATCGAGAAAGAGGAAATAGATGCGATAATTTGCGCTACGATAAGTCCGGATCACCTTTGTATGCCCTCCACCGCCTGTCTTATAGCCGATAAGCTTGGGATAGGAAACGTTCCGGCATTCGATATCAGTGCCGCTTGTAGCGGTTTTGTTTATGCTTTGGCTATGGCCAAATCTTTTGTAGAATCGAAAATGTTCAAAAACGTTTTGATAATCGGAGCGGAGAAATTAAGCGCTATCGTCGATTATACCGATAGAACCACTTGCGTGCTTTTTGGAGACGGAGCGGGGGCTGCCGTCATTGGAGGGAGCGATAAAAAAGATGAGTCGGTTTTGGATGTGAAGATCTCTGCTGACGGAAAATATCAAGACTTTTTGATCACTCCCGGATGCGGTTCCAAATATCCCTGCAGCCAAGAGGTTTTGGAAAACAGACTAAACTATATCAAAATGAAAGGGAACGAGACTTTCAAGCTTGCCGTAAAGACTCTAACGAGTGATGTTTTGGAGATAATGGAGAAAAACGGCTTGACAAGCGAGGATATAGACTATTTTATCCCTCATCAGGCAAATTACAGAATCATCGAAGCGGTTAGAAGCAAGATGAATTTCCCTGTAGAAAAGACCGTTTTGACTGTGGCCAAATACGGCAACACCTCCGCAGCTTCCATCCCTATGGCGATGAATGACTGGTATGAGAGCGGAAAGCTTAAAAAAGGCGATCTTATGCTTTTGGATACGTTTGGGGGCGGACTTACTTGGGGAAGCGCACTGGTGCATTTTGCCGGTAATCCCCTATAAAAGGGGGAGTTTTATGAGAGATGTGATAGAGGCTATCAAAAACGAAGTTAGAAAAGTGATAGTGGGCCAAGATCAGATGATCGAAGGCCTTTTGATAGGACTTTTGTGCGAGGGGCACGTTCTTTTAGAAGGTGTGCCGGGACTTGCGAAAACCACCACCGTAAACGCTTTATCCAAAGCTTTGGGACTTCGATTTAAAAGAGTTCAATTTACTCCCGATCTTCTTCCAAGCGACATAATAGGAACCGAGATTTATGATCCGAGAAACAACGAGTTTAGAATCAAAAAAGGCCCAGTATTTACAAATCTTCTTTTAGCTGACGAGATAAACAGAGCTCCGGCGAAAGTACAAAGCGCTCTTTTGGAGGTTATGCAAGAGAGACAGGTTACTATCGGGGAGGAGAGTTTCAAGATAGAGAGACCATTTTTGACTCTCGCTACGCAAAATCCGGTAGAGCAAGAGGGAGCTTATAATCTTCCCGAAGCTCAGCTTGATAGATTTATGCTAAAGCTTGTGGTAGGCTACAACTCCAAAGAGGAAGAGGTTGAGATAGCAAGAAGAGTGGCAAATGACGGAGAAGGGGAGAATATAAAAACTGTTGCTAATAAAGAGCAGCTCTTTTTGCTAAAAGAGGAGGTAAAGAAGGTTTATATAGATCCGGAAGTCGAAAATTTCATCGTAGATATCGTTTTTGCTACAAGAGAGCCCCAAGATTACGGTTTGGAAGAGATAAAAGACTATATTCAATACGGAGCGAGTCCGAGAGGTACGATAGATCTCTATAAAGCCTCCAAAGCCTTAGCCTATATGAGAAACAGAGATTATGTAACTCCGGTGGATGTGGCGATTATGGCCAAAAGCACTTTAAGACACAGAATTATTTTAAGCTATGAGGCCGAAGCCGAAAATATAAAGAGTGACGAGATAATCGAGAAAGTTCTTGAGTCGGTGCCTATTCCTTGAGCAAAATCAAAAAGATTCTAATCAAAACGAAAAGACAGGTCTTTAGCGAAATCATAGGCAACAACCCTTCCATATTTCAAGGGGAGGGGCTTGAGTTTGTCGAGCTTAGGGAGTATCAATACGGCGATGACGTAAAGAAGATAGATTGGTATGTCAGTGCCAAGATGCAAAAGCCCTATGTAAAGATCTATAGGGAGGAGAGAGAGCTTAATATTGTTATCGTCTCTTTGCTTTCCGGAAGCGTGAATTTCGGCTCAAAAAAGCTAAAAATCGACACAATCGCCGAGACCGCGGCTATTTTGGCTTTCTCCGCCATAAAAAACGGCGATCTTTTCAGCTCACTTATTTTTACCGATTCTCTTAAAGATTTCATCAAACCTACAAAACAGTATTTTGCCGTAAGAAGGGCTTTGGAGAGAATTTTATCTTTCAATCCTTTAGGCCAAAAGATTGATTCTAAGAATTTGGTAAATTATCTGTTTGAGAGAATTAGGCGAAGATCAATAATCTTTTTGATAGGGGATTTTTTGGATCCCATCGATTTGAAACTCATTTCAAGAAAACATGAAATAATAGCCTTAATCGTTAGGGACAAGCTTGAGGAAGAGCCGCCAGATCTTGGCTTTATCTCTTTGATAGATCCCGTAAAACTAATTCAGGGAAATACCGATCTAAACTCCAAAACGTCAAAGAGCGTGAAAAAAGAGATCTATAGAAACGATCACGCGCTCTATTCCCATTTTAGGAAAAATAGGATAAGATTTACCAAGATTTATACGCACGAGGAGCCTTTCGTAAAACTCTCCAAACTCTTTATCGGAAAGTAGTATGCCTGATATCAAAGATATAAAACCTTTGGTGGAGATTCCCGATCTATCTCTTTATGTCGTCATATTTTTGGGTTTGGTAATTTTCATAGTAGCTTTTATTGTCATATACAACATCATCTATAAATTTCTGCACGATAAAAAGAGAAGAATAAGAAAAGCCGTTTTGAAAAAGCTAAAAGAGGTGGATTTTGAGAATCCGAAAAAAGCGGCTTACGAGATAACCAAATATGGAAGATATTTGGTGCATGACGATAAGAGCAGGAAGGTTTTTGAGGAGATTTTGCCTCTTTTAGAAAAGTACAAGTATAAAAAGAGTGTGGATGAGAAGCTCTCAAGAAAGGTAATTAGGCATTACTATCTTTTGGTAGAGGCTGTGGATGAGTAATCATATAACTTTCGAGCACCCCTATGCTTTTTTGATTATTTTGATATTTTTGATTTGCGCCAAATTTTGCAAAGAGAGAAGCGAAGCTATTTTTTTTCCTAAAGCCTCTTTGCTGTTTGAAAAGGGGCATAAAAAGGATATCATTTTAACCTCTCTTAAATGGGGTGCTATCGTTTTGGCCGTTTTCGCTTTGGCCTCTCCCGTTAGAATAGATCAATATAAAATAAAAAGAGATAAAGGGTATGCCTTGGCTATCGTTTTGGATGCGAGCGCTTCTATGAGGTATCCTTTCTCGAATGATTCCAATCAGCCAAAAAGCAAATTCGATATAGCAAAAGAGCTATCAAAAGAGTTTATAAAAAAGAGAGCCGCGGATCAGATAGGATTGATAGTTTTCGGAAATTTCGCTTATACCGCCGCTCCTTTGACTTATGATCACAATATCCTAAATAAGATTATAAACTCTCTTTATTCCGGAATAGCGGGGCCAAATTATACCGTGATAAACGAAGCTCTTTTTCAAACCGCGAAACTTTTTTCAAAAAGCAAGGCCAAAACCAAAGTTGCCATCTTCCTCACAGACGGCAAAAGCAGAGGCGACGTGATACCTTTCAAGGTGGCGCTAAACGCTTTAAAAAAGCACAAAGTCAAAGTCTATACGATAGGAATAGGCAAAGATGGGGATTTTGACGAGGTGAAGCTTCAAACGATAGCCAAAGAGACGGGGGGAGAGTTTTTCAGTGCGGCCGATAAAGAGAGTCTAAAAAAGATTTACGATAAGATAGACTCTATGGAAAAGAGCGAGATTAAAAGCGGCAAATATGTGCATAAAGAGTATCTTTTCGAGCTGCCTCTCTTTTTGGCGCTTATGTTTTTGCTTGTCTATCTCTATCTGATCAATAGAAGAGGCGTGGCGTGATTTTTCTAAATTCCGATTATCTTATCTTTATGTTGGCTCCCGCCGTTTTGCTTTTTTATCTGATAGTGACGAATAAAAATAAGCTCGATTTGGTTTTTAGCGAAGATGTACTTAAAAAAATTAAATATGACGGCGGGGGACTTGGGAGAGTCGGCAGAAACATAATGCTCTCTTTAGCCTCCTTTTTTATGATTATGGCTTTGGCAAGGCCGGCTGTGGAAAAGGGAGAGGTGAATGTAGAAAATAGAAGTCTTGATATTTTGGTGGCTTTAGATATCTCCGATTCTATGAAGGCTAAGGATATCTATCCCAATAGGCTCTCTTTTGCAAAGGAGAAATTTTTTGAGTTTTTGGATCTTTTTAAGGAGGCCAATGTCGGAGTCGTGGCTTTTAGCTCCGATGTTTTCATAGTCTCTCCCAAAACGGACGATTTTGAAGCTATAAAATATCTTGTAAATAATCTCTCTATCGATTCGATAAGCAGCAAGGGAACCAATTTCATGCTTCCTATCAAGGCGGCCGAGAGGATTTTGAAAGATTCTCCTTCCAAAATTTTGCTTATTTTTACCGACGGAGGGGATCAAAGAGATTTTTCAAAAGAGATAGAGGAGGCTAAGAGAGCCAAAATAACCGTTTATATCTATGCCGTAGGTACCAAAAGAGGCTCTTATATAAAAGTGGGAGATAGAGAGGTTTTGGTACGCTTAAACGAGAGTATAAAAGATTTGGCCAAAGAGAGCGGAGGGGCATTTGTGGTGGGCTCTTACGGTGAGGGGGATTTGAAATTTTTGATAGAGGATATCAAAGAGAAGTTTAAAGACGATCTTAAAAAGAGCGTAAAAAAAGTAAGAGAGTATAAGGAGCTTTTTTATTATCCTTTGGCTTTGGCCATTTTGTTTATGCTCTTTGCCTTTAGCTCCATTCCTAAAAAACTCAAAATAGCTCTCTTTTTGGCTCTTTTTTGTTTCGATAGTTCCTTTTTGAAAGCCGGTGCTTTGGACTTTTTGAAGATAAAGAAGGGGATTGAGAGTTACGCTAAGGGAGATTATTATAAAAGCGTTTACTATTTTGAGGAGGTTGCCAAAGAGAAAAAATCTCCCGAAAGCTACTATGATCTTGCAAACGCCTATTATCGCCAAAAATCCTATAAAAAAGCGATAGAAAATTATGAAAAGGTGCAAACTGATAGCAAAATGCTAAATTTCATGAGATACTACAATGAAGGAAACGCCTATTTTAAGCTAAAAGATTATGATAATGCCATAAAAATGTATGAGACGGCGAGAAAATATGGTGAGGATGAGGATCTTTTGTTTAATCTCGAGCTTGCCAAAAAGATGAAGAGATTGAAAAAGAGAAAAGAGACTCAAAAAAAAGAGGGCAAAAAGAAAAATAAAAGCGATAAAAAAAGGGAACAAAAATCGAATAAAGGTTCCAAAAAAGGAAATAAACAGCAAAACAGATCCGATAAAGGCAAAAAGAAGGGTGATAAAAAGCCCCAAAACGCAACTCCCTCCTCCAAAAAAAGCAAATCTTTTAAAAATCAAAAATCAAAAGCCTCTTTGACCAATAGAGAGGAGAAGAAGTGGGAGAGGCTTTTGGAGAAGAAGAGAGCCAAAACTTTGCCCATAGAGATGAAAATAGATAGAAAGAAAAAGATAGATGAGAAGCCTTGGTAGAATTTTTGTAAGTTTATCTCTTTTTGTTACGCTCTTTTTTGCGGTGGATGCGAGCGTGGATAAGGATCATATTTTAAGAGGCGAGAGTGTCACTTTGAAACTTAGCGCCGAGGGAGAGGAGGCCGTTTTCCCGAAAATTACGCAAATAGGGGGCTTTGAGATAGATAGCGTATCAAATTCAAAAAGCGAAATAACGAATAAGGGAAAAGTTTATAGATTCGTATCCAAGTATTACACCTTCACTCCATTAAACGATGTGGAGATTCCTTCATATACGATAAAAGTGGATGGAAAGGAGTTTAAAACCAAGCCGATAAAAATAAGCGTCAAATCTCCTCCCTCAAAGAGTTTCGATCTTGAGATGTATAGCGACAAAAAAGAGGTTTATGTGGGAGAGCCTTTGAGGCTTACGATCGTTTTTAGAAAAAAAATAGGGGTCAATTTAAGCGATGTCTCTTTCAATCCCCCCTCGTTTCTGGGATTTTGGGCAAAGGAGCTGCAAACTTCTCCTAAAGAGATTGTGGGGAGTTTTGTCGTTCAAAAGATAGAGTACGTTTTGTTTCCGCAAAGAGAAGGAGAGATAGAGATAGATAGAGCCTCTTTGGATATTACCTCTTTGAAAAGGGATAAAAATGACGAATATTCTTATCAAAGAGAGAAAAAGAGAATATTTTCAAATTCTTTAAAGATAGATGTAAAACCCTTGCCTTTGGGAGTTAGGCTTTTTGGCAAATTTTCTTTGAAAGCTAATGTGGATAAAAGAAGCGTAAAAGCGGGGGAAGCGGTTAATTTGACGATAAGAGTGGAGGGAGAGGGAAATATCGAGGATATAGATGAGTTTTCTTTGGATATTCCTTTTGTAACCGTCTATAAAGAGAGGCCTAAAATAGTGAGCGATTTTAGAAACGGTAGATATGGAGGAAGTTTTTCTGAGAAGTTTTCGTTGATCGCAAAAAAAGATTTTACGATTCCCTCTTTTTCTCTCGCTTTTTTCGATAAAGATAGGAAAGAGAGAGTCGTTTTAAAAACCGAGCCTATAGATATAAACGTTACGGGCGGGGGCGCTAAAGAGAGCAAAATAGAGAGGTTCGATAGAAAGAGAGAGGAAGATGTGGATATGAAAAAGCTTGTATTGCTGTCTATAGGTACTTTTATTATAGGCGTTTTGATAGGTTTTTTGTTAAAAGGTGCGGTTTTTAGGAAAAAAAGGACGATATCTTCAATACAAAAGAGAATAAAAAGCGCAAAAGACGATAAGGAGCTTTTGAAAATCCTTCTTCCTTTTGTCGAGAGATCGAAAGAGATAGAGGAGATAGTTTTCGCTTTGGAGGCCAATGTCTATAACGGCGGAGGCTATAAGGTGGATAGAAAACGTCTTGTTAAAAATATAGATAAATATTTGAAAGGCTCTTTGAAAAAAGAGGAGTTTGAAGAGCTTATCTAAAGGAGATTTATGGATATCTTTCAGGCGATTATTATAGGAATAATAGAGGGGTTTACCGAGTTTTTGCCTATTTCCTCTACCGGGCATATGATAGTGGCAAGTAAACTGATGGGAATAGATCAGGATAATATTCAAAAGAGTTTTGAGGTTATTATTCAGTTTGCGGCTATTTTGGCGGTGGTGTTGCTCTATAGAGATAAGGTATTTAAAGATTTTGAGCTTTGGAAAAAGCTTATTTTAGCTTTCATTCCCATAGGAGCGGTAGGGTTTATATTTAGTAAGCAGATAAAAGCTCTATTTAGTGTGGAGATAGTGGCTTGGATGTTTATTATAGGCGGTATAATCTTTTTGATAGTGGAGTATTTTTATAAAGAGAAAGATCACTACGTAAAGAGAGTGGAGGATGTAAGCTATAAGCAGGCTTTGGCCATAGGTGCGGCTCAATGTTTCTCTTTGATACCCGGAACCTCAAGAGCCGGCTCTACGATTATCGGCGGAATGCTTGTGCATCTTACGAGAAAGGCCGCTGCCGAATTTTCATTTTTGCTCGCTATTCCGGTTATGACCGCGGTTACGGGATATGATATTGTTAAACATTATCATGAGTTTAGTTTCGATAACTGGATCGTTTTGGCCGTAGGGTTCGTGACAGCTTTTGTGGTGGCTTATATCACTATCAAACTTTTTATAGAGTTTTTATCAAGATTTACGTTTGTTCCTTTCGGAATCTATAGAATACTTTTTGGAATTTTCCTTCTTTGGTACTTTTAGGAGGCGAGGTTAAGTTCGCCTCTTTTTATGTAGAGATGTTGTCTTTTCTCTTCTCTTTCTCTAAGTTTCGATCTTATGGCTTTTATGGCGTTTTTGGCCGAAGCTTCGTCGCACTCTATTACTTTGCTTCCCGTATAGGAGTTGACTATAAATAGTTTGTCGTCTTTATAAAATACGTTTTCTATAAAGCTATAGTAATACTCTTCATTTCCTTTAAATTCGCATTTATGAATAGGTACGCAAAATTTTTTAACATCTTCCCTTTTAGGTTTAAACAGATCAAATTCGGTACATTCGCTGATAGTTAGATGGGTTGATGTGAGGCCTATTAGAACTATTTTTGCTTTGATTATTTTTTTCTCAAAAGGTTTGTTGCACTTTTTTACTTCCATATGTAGAGGAATTATCTCTTCGGTTTGATTTGAGGTTATATTTTTAAACTCCTCTTTCAGTTTATTTTCAAATTCTTTCAAATTTTCTTCTATGTCGTGATGATGTAGATAGTGTCCGCTGTAGATGTGCGCTAAAGAGAAAATTAAAATGGATAGAGTTATAAACGGCGTAAATATGGGAATAAAAAGATATGATAAACCAAATAGCAATAGATGTGCCGTTAGTGTATATAAAAATATTTTGGCCGAAAATTTACATAAAGAATATAAAAAGATATTTTCTATCATTTGCTTTATATATTTTAGCGCACATAAAAGCATGGTTCAACTCCTTTGCAATATCTTTAATTATAGCAAAGCAAATTTAATCATTTCTTTTAGTAATTTAATAAAGTTTTATAAAAGAAAAATATTTAAACCTTTTAAATCCCTCTTTCTGTGGTATAATTTTTCTTTTTTATGCAGTAGGAGAGATTATGTGGCTTTTCGATAAAAACAATAGATTCAATTTAGCTAATTTAATCACTTTCGGAAATATCGCCTGCGGTGTGATAGCTTTGTATTTCATTTTTAAGGGGGATTTTTTTACCGCTATAGTTTTGGCGTGGATAGCCGGGGCTTTGGATATAGCCGACGGTAAAGTCGCAAGGAAATTTAATCTCTCTACCGAGTTTGGCGTGCAGCTTGATAGTTTTGCTGATTTTTTGTCTTTTGTGATAATGCCTTCCTTTTTACTCTTTTACGCACTAAAAAAGGATTCTACTTTTGAACTGGTTTTTATAGGAATTATTTTTATTTTTTATATCATAAGCGGACTTAGAAGACTTGTCGAATTTAATCTAAAAGTGGAAGCCGGAGAGGTGGAGAAGTATTTTACGGGTGTGCCGACTCCCTTAGGAGCCATAATTTTGTGGATTTTGTATCTTCTATATACCTATAAAATCATTCCAAACGAGATCGTAATAGCTATTTTAACGGCCGTTGTCGCATGGTCCCTAAACTCAAAAATCAAGATTCCCCATCCATAAGACTTTGCCAAAAGAGCTCTTCTCTTTTTGCGCTCTCCTCTCCTATTTGATAGAGTAAATCAAAATTTTTTCTATCAAATATGGAAAATCTTTTACACTCCGTAATCTCTACGAATCTATCCGCTTTATCTTTCGAGAATTTTATATTATTGTTTAGCATTATAAAACCGGCCATATAGAGATTGTTTAGGAAGCTCTCTTTTAGATTGATCGGAGGATTTACGTTTATGGCGAGTTTGAAATCGAAATCAAGCAGAGGCGTTATGGGCAGATTGTCGGTAAAACCTCCGTCTATATATTTTTTGCCGTCTATTTCAAACGGTTCGAAAATGGGTATTAGCGAAGATGAAGCTACCAAAAATTTGCTAAGATCCCCTTTGTCTATATAGAGAGTCTCATAGGTTTCAAAATCGGTAACGCAAACAAAGAGTTTTTTTTGAAGTTTATCAAAATCTATTAGACCTTG
>JAADDG010000188.1 GCA_013154075.1 Campylobacterota bacterium
ATTTCGAGCTATTTGTCTGGATAAAGGGGGATGGGGTATTTTATCCTAAAAGGACGATGTCGAGATTTTTGATTTTGATTTATGACGCTTTATATGAGAATAATATAGAGATACCGTTTCCTCAAAGAGATATTCATATAAGATCGGTTGACGGGGAGATTCCTTTGAAGTTTGTGAGAAAATAAAAGGGCAACAAGCCGGTTGAGGTCGGCTTATCGGTTTTTGTAGGTGTGTCATGAATCCGATAGGCAAGGAGTGGAACCTATCGGCGCTCTATTTAACAAAGAAAGGAGGTGAACTTTTCTTCTTCTTGGGCTGTGCTCTCTAACCGCTTCTGGTGTATCGGTGACGACGATTCTTCTTAACGGTTGCTCTATTGAAACTCATGTAGAGAGAGGGGCATAGCCTTCCTCAACCGGTGTTGTCTCTTTCTTAAACCCACCCCGAACCCTCAAGCGATTTCTCGCTCAAACCAAATATTTCAAAATTTTAAGAAGGAGACTTTGTCACTTAGTCTCTGAAAATCTTTCGGTGTCGCTTTCGATTTCGAATGTTATTGTAACACCAAAATTTATTAATGGATTAATAAAAAATTAACGAAAGGTTAATGAAAGAGAGAAATTTTTTCTTTTTCTAAATTTCCGAAAATTTTTTCCGTATCTATACCGTAAAACTCTTTTAATTCTTCATAGATATCGGGGAAATGTTTTTTTAGTGAACGAGGTTTTTGGAAAAACAGCTCCGTTATTACCGCAAAGAATTCGGCTTCGTTGGTAGCGGCATACTCTCCTATGATTTTATACTCTCCCCAATCTCTGTTTTTGTAGGCTCTCTCTTGTAATTCTTTAAATCTTTTAAAAAGTGTTGATGTCCATTTGTGATATTTTGACCAAGGTAGAGGAGGAACGCCGTCGGCTTCTCCGTCTTCGAAATCGAGTACGTGAGCAAGTTCGTGGACTATCACATTATGAGAGCTTAGGTGATACGCCTCTTTTTTAGCGTCATTCCAAGCTATCACTATCGTATCGTTTATAGATTGGCCCTCAAGAATGAAATCGCCTTCTTTAAAGATTCCGCCGCTTTCCATTACGCTTTTTGTCACTACTTCGTACGGATAGATTAAAATGGTTTTTAAATTATCGAAACACTCGTTTTTGAAATTTATCACCATCAAACACGCATAAAATGCTATTACCGTTTTCATCTCTTCGGTAACTTCCGTTTTTACGCCTATAAACTCTTTGGTGTAGATAAAAAACAGTATTTTCTTTTTGATTTTTTCTTTGAGCTCTTTTGGTAAAGCTTTATAATGAGGAATCTTTTTTAGATACTGTTCATACTCTTTTGGAAAGGGAGAGGAGTTTATCTTTTTTAAAAGCATGATTTTTTTGAAAAAGAGGTAGTTTTGCCATATCAAAAAGATCGAAATGGCCAAAAATATCACACTGCCGACGGCTATAAAGTAGTTCATTTTCTAACGGACTCTTTTTTTGATATCGGGATATAGAATTTTTCAAGATACTCTTTCATCATTCTTCTCGCACTAAATTTCGGCGATATGTCTATGATGGCCTCTTTCATCTTCTCTACCCACTTTTCGGGGAAGCCTTTCTCTTTGGAGTCGTAAAAGAGAGGGATTATTTCGTTTTCCAAAAGATCGTAAAGCTCTTTTGCATCCTCTTTGTCGTCGGATATCTCTTTGCCGAAGCTCCATCCGTTTTTGCCGTTATACCCCTCTATCCACCATCCGTCTTTTGTCGAGAGGTGTAAAGTACCGTTTATGGACGCTTTCATTCCGCTCGTTCCGCAAGCCTCCATCGGAATTAGAGGATTGTTAAGCCAGATATCCACACCTTTTATTAGATATTTTGCGCTCTCTTCTCCGTAATCTTCCACAAAAGCGACTCTCCCGGCAAATTTTGGATCTTGAGCGACTTTGAAGGTCTTTTTTATTATATGTTTTCCTGGAGTGTCAGCAGGATGTGCCTTACCGGCAAAAATTATTTGAATGGGTCGTGAAGGATGATTTATCAGTTTTTCCAATCTCTCAAGATCGGTCAAAATCAGATCAGGTCTTTTATAAGAGGTCATTCTTCTTGCAAAGCCGATAGTTAAAATATCCGGATCGAGCATAACTCCTTCGGCCATCGCTATTATCGGATCTATGGACTCTTTCGCCCATTTTCTTCTAACTTTCTCTCTTATGAAGTTGATCATCTTGATTTTGTTTTCATAGTGGATTTTCCAAAGATCTTCGTTTTCAAGATCGTAAAATTTATTCCACAAATCCTTATCGTCCTCTATCCTAAGCCACTCTTCTCCAAATATCTCTTCAAGTTTTTTAAAGAGATTCTCTCCTATCCAGCTTGGAAGATGAACTCCGTTTGTTACGTACTCTATCGGCGTTTTTTGCTCTTTAAACAGATTTTTCCAAATCTCTTTTGTAACTTCGCAATGTTTTTTGCTGACGGCGTTTATATTAGAGCACATCTTCATACCCAAAACGGTCATATTAAATCCGTACGGATTGTCGGGATTGATTCCGAAATTGAAAAACTCCTCTTTGCTTAGTTTGAGTCTCTCCCAATAGTCTGCGAAATATTTTCCTATCATATCGAAACCGTAGACATCCGTAGCGGCCTGCAAAGGTGTATGGGTTGTAAAAACGGATGTCTCTTTCACTCTCTTTAAAGCCTCTTTCGGATCCATATTTTCGTTTTCTATGAAGTTTCTCACTCTTTCGAAAAGAGCGAAAGCGGGGTGGCCTTCGTTTAGATGCAATATGGAGTACTCTATCCCCAAAACCTCCAAGACTCTATATCCGCCGATTCCCAAAACTATCTCTTGTCTTAATCTTTGATTCATATCCGGAGTGTAGAGTCTGTATGAGATCTCTCTATCCCAAGGATCGTTTCTCTCTATGTCGGTATCGAGAAGATAGAGGGGAGTTTTGCCTACGTTCACTTTCCAAACGGCGGTGAATACGGGAGGATCTATGAAAGGAACCTGAATGATTAGATGATTTCCGTCTTTATCCAAAACTCTCTCTATGGGAGCGGTATCCTTATCTATGGTTTCGCTTGTTTCTTGTTGCCACCCGTCGCTTCCTATGATTTGTCTTACGTATCCTTTTGGATACATAAATCCCACACCCACCATAGGAAGTCCCATGTCGCTTGCTTCTTTCAAGATATCTCCAGCCAAAAATCCGAGTCCTCCCGAATAGATTGGCAAAGAGTGGTGAAGCCCGAATTCCGCGCAGAAATAAGCTATGGGCAGCGGTTTTTGGTAGGATGTGTTTTTATCTTCCATATAGCCTTTGAAAAGAGCGTGTACGTATCTGTACTCTTTTATAAAGGTTTCGTTTCGCGTTAGTTCGATCAGGTCGTTTTCATCCATGTTTTTTAGCATCTTTATAGGATTGTAACCGCTCTCTTTCCAAAGATAGGGATTTAGGGATCTAAACAGCTCTTTTCCTCTCGGATTCCACGTCCACCATAAATTTAGAGCTATTTTGTTTAGATTTTCTATCTCTTTTGGAAGTTTCGGCAAAACCATATTTGCGGAGGGATCTTTTGTAATCATTTAGTCGTTCTCCTCCATTCCGGTTCTCTCTCCCTCTTTGATCAAAGGAGTGTTGTAGGTTTCGTGCCAATTTAAGATGTGCTGCCACGCCTCTATCGCATTGTCCGCAAAATGGAAAATCTCCAAATCTTGGGGAGCTATAACCCCTTCATCTTTTAAAAAGTCGAAATCGACCGCTTTTCTCCAATAACTTTTCCCAACCAAAACTACCGGGATGGGTTTGTTTTTTTTGGTTTGAATCAGAGTTAGAGTCTCAAAAAGCTCGTCAAATGTTCCGAAACCTCCCGGATAGACTACCAAAGCTTTGGCTCTGTTTAAAAAATGAAGCTTTCTTATAGCAAAGTAGTGAAATTGAAAACATAGTTCCGGTGTGATGTAGGGATTTGGAAACTGCTCGTGAGGGAGATGGATATTTAATCCTATCGTTTTGGCGCCTACGTCGTGTGCTCCTCTGTTGGCCGCCTCCATGATTCCGGGACCTCCTCCGGTCATCAAAGTGATGCTTGCGTCATCGGGGCCTTTTCCGCTTCTGCCTACGAATCTTCCAAACCTCCTCGCATCTTCGTAAAAGATACTCTTTTCCACCATTCTTTCGGCTACATAGAGCTCTTGGAGAAGCTCTTTTGAATTTGGATTTTTCTCAAGTTTTTTTTGAACCGTTTTTAGATTTTTCATTGCGGTTTTGTACTCTCTGATTCTTGCGCTTCCAAATACGACTATCGTGTGTTTTATACCGGCATTGCTCATGGCAAGCTCGGCTTTTAAATAATCAAGCTCGAGTCTTATTCCTCTTGTCTCGTAGGAGTTTAGAAAATCGGGATCTTCATGAGCTATTTTGTAAGTGGGGCTTTGCATTATTTTTTGCACAAGCTCCAAGGATTTTGGATCTTCCTCTTTGGGTTTGGGTTTTTCCCAAGGAAGGTGCGTTCCGTTGATGGGAAATCTTTTTTTCATAACTCTTCCTTTTATGGGGCTATGAGCCCTTTATCGTAGCATATGGGATCGAATTTGCATACGATGTCGTTATCAAATATCAATAACTCTTCTCTTTTGTTGGGATAGTCCACATGAGCCAAAAAGTGTTTCATCACGTTTATTCTGGCCGTTTTTTTGTCGTCACTATGTACGATATACCAAGGTGCGAAAATAAAAGAGGTTTTCATGAACATCTCGTCTCTTGCTTTTGAATATTCATTCCAAAGTTTTTGAGCCATTTGATCTATAGGGCTTAATTTCCACTGTTTCAAAGGATCTTTTTTTCTCTCTTCCAATCTCTTTTTTTGCTCTTTTTTGCTGATATCGAGATAGTATTTGAAAAATATCATCTCCGAATGGGTTAGCATCTGCTCGAAATTTCCCACCTCTTTCATAAAAAGTTTATACTCTTTTTTGGTACAAAATCCCATGACTTTCTCGACTCCTGCTCTGTTGTACCAGCTTCTGTTAAAAAATACTATCTCTCCTCCGCTTGGCAGGTGAGGTACGTATCTTTGGAAATACCAAGATTTTCTATCTTTGTCGCTCGGTTTGCCGAGAGCCACGACTCTGGCCTCTCTCGGACTTAAGTGTTCGGTGAATCTTTTGATGGTTCCGTCTTTTCCGGCGGCGTCTCTTCCTTCGAATATGATACATACCTTAAGATCGTTTTCTATAACGTGTCTTTGAAACTTGACAAGTTCCACTTGCAGATTATAAAGCTCTTTTTTGTACTCTTTTTTCTTCATTTCTTTCCTTTATATTACATCTATTCCCATTTTCTTTCTATAATATCTTAAAACGGCCATTTTTACCATATCGTTAAAAACAAACCAGCTTGCCGCATAAAGCCATAAAAATCCGGCCCACTCCCATCCTATCGGAGTCATCAATCCAAATCCGTAGACTCCTATTACCGTTCCGATGACGGCCGTGGACATCGTAGCCAAAAATAGCGGCCAAGACGGCCAAGGTTTTTTGAAAAACCAATCGTCCACTCTTGTATTGTATATGGTTCCGTGTCCGGCCACTACGAGTTTTACGAAAAACGCGCTTTGAACGAAACCGAGATAAGCTTTCGGATCTTTCATATCTATCCAAGAGGGTACGTCGGGCAAAAATTTAACGCCGTCAGGATGTGCCTTTAAAAATACCATAACTATATAAAAGATCAAAAACGAGCTCAAAACTCCGGCCACTCCAAGCCAGCTTGATAAAATCAGCATCTCTCTCATATCCCATCTAACGGGCTGCTCTCTTACTTTGGTATTATCGTATGCGATAGTTAATATCGGAATATCGTTTAAAAGAGCCAAAACGATAATCATAATCGTAGTTACCGGATAGAAGTTGAAAACGACGATGGCCAAAGTCATAAAAAGGATGATTCTAATGGTTTCGGCTATTCTGTAGATAGTATAGCTTTTCATTCTCTCGAAAGTGATTCTTGCCTGTTTGATGGCATCTACTATCACTTTTAGCCCCGGAGCGGTCAAAACTATATCCGCGGCCGCTCTTGCCGCATCCGTAGCACCGCTTACCGCGATTCCGCAATCGGCTTTTTTAAGGGCCGGAGCGTCGTTTACCCCGTCTCCCGTCATTCCTACGATATGGTCCGCTTTTTGGAGTTCGTCTACGATGAAATATTTATCTTCGGGAAATACTTGGGCAAATCCGTTCGCTTCTTCTATGGCGGCTATGATTTCGGATTCGTGTTTTTTGATAGTGCCTTTTGGAAGAGGCATATTGTAAAGTTCTCTTTTTACCTTTTTCATTATATCTTTTACGATATTTTCGATTTCCTCTTTGGAAGCGTCGGGATGAAATTTCTCGGTTATCGCTTTTGTTAGAACTTCGGAGAGGTAGATATACTCTTCTATGGATTCTCCCTTTAGCTCTCTTATGTCTTTTATATTCTCTCCGATGCCTAAAATTTTGGCTATATATTTGGCTACGGCTATGTTGTCTCCCGTAATCATCTTCACTTCCACCCCTTTTGCTTTCGCTTCCGCAATCGCCTCTTTGCTGTCGCCTCTTGGAGGATCAAATAATGGAATAAGTCCGACGAAATGGTAATAATCCTCTTCGCATTTTCTATATGCCACTCCTAAGGTTCTAAAGCCTTTTTCCGCAAAGGACTCCACCATCGCATAAGCCTCTTTTTTATCAAACTCGTCCTCTTCGCACTGTTCGATTATTACTTGAGGAGCTCCTTTGGTAAAGACTAAGCAATCTTTTCCGGTGTAAACTCCCTCGGTTCGTTTATGAACGGGATCGAAGGGGAGGAATTTGGTTAGTTTGTAGCCTTTTAGTCTCTCTCTTAAGTTGTGCAGATCTATATATTCAAAAATCGGTTTTTCGATGGGATCATTATTCTCTTCTTTGGAAGCAAGAGCCGCATAGATCATTAGCGTATCGGTGTCATATTTATCTACTACATAAGGATCTGCAAGGCTCATTTTGTTTTGTGTCAAAGTTCCCGTTTTATCGGAGCATAGTATATCCATCCCCGCAAGCTCTTCAATTGCCGGAAGACGGCTTACTATGGCCTGTTTTTTAGCTAAGTTTACGGCTCCTACGGCCATTGTTACGGTAAGTACGGCCGGTAGGGCCACGGGGATTGCGGAAACCGTCAAAACAAGAGAAAACGTGAGAAGCTCCAAAGGATTTTCGTGCCTTTTTAGACCGAAATAGATAATGATAAGGATCATAATTACCGTTACGAAAATCAAGAAATCTCCCACCTGTAAAACCATCTTTTGAAAGTGGCTCTTTTGCTCTCTTTCGGCTTTAGCCACAAGTCCTACGGTTTTACCGAAATAGGTGTTGATTCCCGTAGCGGTAACTACGGCTATCATCTCTCCTTGTTTCACTATGGAGTTGGCATATAGCTCATCTCCCGTTTTTTTATGAACGGGCAGAGATTCTCCAGTCAAGGCGGACTGATCTACAAGCAGAAACTCTCCGCCTCCAAGCAGCTTCGCATCGGCCGGAACTATGTCTCCTATTTTTACTTTGATTACGTCTCCCGGTATGATCTCTCTTGCGTCTATCTCTTTCCATTTGCCGTCTCTAAGTACGAGAGCTTTTCTTGCCAGTTTCTTTTTTAAAACCGCTATTGCGTTTAGGGCTTTCGATTCTTGATAAAAATCGATTATAGCGTTTACTAAAAGCATTGCGATTATTATATAGAACTCTTCCCAGTGTTTTACCGCTGCTGAAAGTATTGCGGCTACCTCTATCATCCAAGGAATAGGCCCCCAAAATCTTCTAAATAGTCTTTGCCACCAAGTCTCTTCTTTCTCTTTTATTTCGTTGTAGCCATACTTTTGAAGTCTCTCTTTAGCTTCCTCTTCGCTCAATCCTCCTATAGCATTAATATCAAGGGGAATGTTTTTGTTATTTATGCCTTCATTTTCCTCCTTAGAACTATCTACAGGGATCTTTTTCATTTTATGTTTTCTAGTAGCCATTTTTATCCCCTTTATCTATTGATATCAGTCTATGATATAACAATTTTTCTTGATTAAACATAATTTTTTTACTATCGATTTTGTATTATGATTTTTTAAGAAGGAGGGCGGTGTGAAAAAGAGAGTGGTGATAGTGGGAGGCGGATATGCAGGTGTAAGAGCGGCTGAAACTTTTGCTAAATACCATAGAAAAGATTTGGAAATATTGGTGATAGATCATCATACGTATCATTATCTTCAAACTGAAAGTTATAATTTCGTAGCTTCGAGAATATCTCTTGAGAAGACTTTTATCTATTTGCCGACTTTGATAGCGAGTTTCGGAAACAATTTCAGATTTGTAAACGATGAGGCGTTGAGAGTGGAAGGAGATAAACTTATTTGCAAAAAGGAGAGCTGTCATTTTGATTATTTAATTATAGCTACTGGAAGCGTTACGAGATTTTTGCAAGGTTTTGAGAATAAAGGTGAGTTTTCTTTGGGAGTTAAGAGCTTAAGGGGTGCTTTGAACGTAAAGGAGTTTTTCGAAAGGGAGCTTTTTGACAGACTTGAAGCCGAGAGGGCAAGAAAAAATTTCAATATCGTGGTGATAGGAGGAGGTTTAAGCGGAGTGGAGATAGCCGCTGAGATGAGAGATTATTTCAACAGATATGCCAAAACGAACGCTTTAAGCTGCGGAAATGTTCATATAAAATTGGTCTCTAAATTTATCTTAGAAGGTCAGGATAGAAAGATAGCTAAGAAGGTGGAGGAGAGATTAAAAAAGCTTGGTGTCGAGATTGTAAGAGCGTTTGTGGATAGAGTGGAGGATCATAGGGCCGATTTGGACAACGGAGAGAGTGTGAAATTCGATTTTGCCATTTTTGCGGGAGGTATAGAGCCTTCTCCTTTTATAAAGGGATTGTCTTTTGAAAAGGATAGAAGAGGTTTTTTGAAGGTGGATGAGTTTTTGAGAGCGGATGATAGGGTTTTTGCCGCGGGAGATGCCGCTTCTCTTTTTGATAAAGAAGGTAAATTCGTACCTCCTACCGCTCAAAGCGCCGAGCAAAGCGGAGAGTTTGCCGCTAAGAACATAATGGCTTTGATTGACGGTAGAAATCTTGAGAGAGCCGATATAAAGCTTAGAGGTTTGGCCATAGCTTTGGGTGGAAGATGCGCTTTGGTCGTAACGCCGTTTGGATTCAATATCTACTCGGTGTTCGGTTGGCTTATAAAAAAGGGGGTTGAGCAGTTTTATAAATGCCCTTTGAAGATGAAAGCAAGAAGAGGGTATAAACTTATGAGCCCTTGCGAGAGGGTGTAGAGTAGTTGTTTTAAATCAATTGAAAAACTATTAATTTTAAATTTTTGTATAAAATTTTTAAACTTAAAAAATAAGTTTTATTAAACGAGATTTTTATTTTTTTATGTTCTTTTTACCTATTCGATTTGGCAGTAAATATTATTTAAATTAGGAGAATCAAATATATTTTCTTTTTTTAAAAAGCAATTAAGCATATATATTAAAATAATAAGTTAATTTTTCATATAAATTTAAACTATATTTCTATATAATTGGTTTAGAAGAGAAATAAGGAGCAATAAAATGTGGAAAAAAGTATTATCTATACTACCTTTAGGGGTATGGGTAGTGTATGGCGCCTCTTGGCAGATAAATAAAGACGGCCCGGCGACCAACTTTGATTATATGTCTAATAAATCGCTTGCTATAGAGAGTGATAATGTAACTCCTCATATAGTTTATAAGGGAGATAAATTATATCATATCTATTTATCGGGTACTACATGGAAAAGTGAGAGTATAAGTGATGAGGGTAATTATACTTCCGTAGATATTATGCCTACTAATATTTTGTATGTTTCTTTTTCTAATAACGACGATTCAAGACCTATAAAGTTGGCTTCGAATAGCAATGGATGGAGTATAGAGAATGTAGATGCCAATGACGGAAACTATACGAGTTTGAACCTTTTTAACGGTGATGCCGATAAGGCCTATATTACTTTTATAGAAAACGGTAAGATAGAGATAACTACCAATAGGGACGGTAACGGTTGGAGTCATAGTGACTCGAATACTCAAAACGCTTCTCAGATAGCTACGGCTATCGATAAAAACGAAAAAGTCCATATAGCGTATTATGATTCTAATACTAAAGATTTAAATTATACTATTTTTGATCAGGCTACCGGTAATTTTGATAGTTCTAACGGAGCGGTGGACGGAGACGGTAGCGATGTGGGAATGTATCCTTCCGTAGCTTTGGATAGTGCTAACAGGCCTCATATAAGCTATTATGACGAGAGTAATACGGCTTTAAAGTATGCTTATTTTGACGGAAGTTGGCATTTGGAATCTATAGATACCGATTATGATGTTGGTAAATACTCTTCTATAGCTATAGACTATAACGATAAAGCTCATATAAGTTATTACGATTCTACTCATAAAACTTTGAAATATGCTACGAATGAGAGAGGAAGTTGGGAAGTTTCTACCATAGATTTAGATGATCAAGTAGGAACTTATACTTCTATTAGAGTGACACCAAACGGATATGCTTTTATAAGCTACTATGATGCTAATCAAAGTAAAATAAGAGTAGCTTCAAAACTCGTTTCTATTCCTAAAGCTCCAAGCAACTTGGTTGCCGTTGCGGAAGATAACGAAACCGTTAAATTATCTTGGGTAGATAATTCCGATAACGAAAGTAATTTTAAAATATACAAACAAGAATCTGGTGGTAGTTTGAGTGAATTTGATACTGTTGGACCGAATACCACTACATATACCGTAACAGGTTTAAAAGCCGATACCGAATATCATTTTGAAGTTAATGCGAGTAATGATATAGGTGAGTCTGCCGGAGTTGAAAAGAACGTAACTACTTTGAAAACTATTCCTAAAGCCCCTACCAATATAACTTTTAGCGATGTCAATCAAACTTCAGTTACTATTCACTGGACGGATAACTCCAATAACGAAGAGGGATTTCATATTTATAGAGATGGAGAGTTGAATGTAACTGTAAATGCAGATACGACTTCCAAGCAAATAACTGGTTTAACTCAAAATACCACTTATACTTTTGTAGTAGGATCTTATAATAACGGTGGAGAGACAAACTCCTCTTCATCAACGGTTACTACACTAAAAACCAAGCCGGCTGCTCCGAGCAATCTTTCATGGGAGCCTTTGAGTTCTACTTCTATAAAAATCGTATGGAAGGATAATTCAGATAATGAGGATAATTTTACGATATATAAAGACGGATCCTTTTTAAAATCCGTTAATAAAGATGTAAACGAAACCACCATAACGGGTCTTGATAGAGATACTTCATATGATTTTAATGTTAGTGCTCAAAATAACGGAGGAGAGAGCAACGCTTCTTTGAATAATGTAAGAATTGCGGATAAGTTGCCTGACGCTCCAAGTAATGTAGAGGCGAATACTACCGGTCCTTATTCTATAAAAATAGCTTGGACGGATAATTCAGATAACGAAGATGGTTTTTATATATATAGAAAAGAGGGAAGCGGTGATTTTATTAGATTGAATAATGTGTTAAATGCGAATGTAACCGTGTATGAAGACACCGGTTTAAAAGCCGATACCAAATATACCTATAGAGTTAGTGCTTTTAATGTAGTGGGAGAAAATAACTCTACCAACGATGACGATAATACGACTCCTCCGACTCCGGCAAGCGATGTCACGTTTAGTGATATAGGTACTGATACTATTACTATCCATTGGAAGGATAATTCCGTAACCGAAAATAATTTTACTATTACTTTAAACGGAGAGTATAAAGATAAAAAGGACGGAGATACCAATAAAGATCAAACGGAAAGTTTGACAATAAACTCTCTTTCGGAAGATACCAATTATACCGTTATAATAAGTGCTCAAAATACCGGAGGAGAATCCAACGTTTCCGCAAAAACCGCTACTTTACCGAAAGCTCCTACCAATAATAATTCCCAAGCCATTAGTTCCACTCAAATAAAACTAAAATGGACTAACAATTCCAATACGGTAACCTCTTTTAAGATATATAGAGACGGATCTCTTTTAGTATCCGGTCTTAGTCCTACTACTACCGAATATATAGATTCAAAAGATTTAAAAGCCGGTACTGAATATGATTATAATATTACAGCTGTAAACTTGGGAGGAGAGAGAAATAGCAGTACTATTACTATAGAAACTTTAAATAATGTAAATCCTCCTTCCGATTTGAATTATACGGCTTTGGATTCTACGAGAATTAAACTTACATGGAAAGATAATTCCAATAATGAAAAGTATTTTTATATCTATAAAGATAGCCAATATTTAGCTAAAGTAGATGAAAATACTACGACATATATTGCGGAGAATCTATCACCGAATACGACTTATCTATTTGAAGTGATGGCATCTAATGACGATGATAATTCTACAAAAGCGAGAGTTATAGCCAAAACGCCGGATGTTCCGCCTCAAGCTCCATCTTCTTTGAGCGCTTCTGCTTTGAGCTCGACTTCTATTAAACTTACATGGAGTGATAAGTCTAATAACGAAACCGGATTTAAAATTTATAGAAACGGTACTTATCTAACTACTGTTGGAAAAGATGTCACTACTTTTACGGATAGCGGATTGTCTCCCAAAACATCCTATACTTATCAAGTTAAAGCTACAAATAGTGTAGGAGATTCCGCAGCTATTAGCGTAACAGCTACTACGAAAGATACAGTTCCTGCGGCTCCTACAAATCTTAGAGCGATAGATGTAACATCAGATTCCGTTACTTTGACATGGAGCGATAATTCTCATAATGAAAGCGGTTTTAAAATATACAAAAATGGGACTTCTATAGCTACTGTAGGTGCAGGTACTACGAGTTATAAAGTAACGGGACTTTCTCCTAATACTTCATATAATTTTGAGATAAGAGCTTATAATGATGTCGGTTCTTCTTCCGGTTCTACGGTTTTGGTAACTACCAAAGACGTAATTCCTACAAAGCCTTCCAATCTTTCGGCTAAAGCTTTAAGCGCCACTTCCATCAAACTTACATGGAATGACAATTCGAGTAATGAGACCGGATTTAGAATCTATAGAGACGATAATCTTATCTATGTAACGGGTCCTAATGTAGAGAGTTATATAGATACGGGATTAAGTCCTAATCGTTCTTATACTTATAAAGTAAGAGCTGCAAATAGTGCTGGAGAGTCGGATGCCGTTAGCGTTACGGTATCTACAAACGATGCTCCGCCTTTAGCTCCTTCCAATCTTACCGCTATAGAAGCCGGCTCTTCATCAGTTAAACTTAGTTGGGTTGACAACTCTTCTAATGAGAAA
>JAADDG010000139.1 GCA_013154075.1 Campylobacterota bacterium
TTTTGTTTTGGTTCTGATTCTCTTTTTTGTCGTTTCCTTTGTTTGAATTTTGTTTGTTTTTATCGCTTTGATTTTTATTTTGATCTTTTTGATTTTGTTTATTGTTCTTATTGTTCTTTTTATTTTGCTTATTTTGTTTTTTGTTTTTCTTTTTTTGCCTTTTTAATTTCTTTAAAAGCTCCAAATTAAACCTCGTATCCTTATCCTCTTTGATCTGCAAAGCCTTTTCATAAGCTTTTATAGCCTCGTCTATCTTGCCGAGATTTGCCAAAGAGTTTCCAATATTGTGAAGCTTTTTAAATTCCAACCTTTTATCTTTAATCTCTTTATAGAGTTCTAAAGCTTTTTTATAGTTTTTGTTTTTATAATAAGCGTCGGCAAGATTGAACTTAACCTCGTCATTTTTATCTTCCACTCTGTTATAAAACTCTATCGCTTTTTTATAATCTTTGTTTTCATATGCCTCTTTCGCTTTGCTAAGATATCTAAAATCCAAAATAGACGCATTCAAAGCCATAACGGATAAAAATATTAAAATCAACTTCTTCATACCGCCTCCCTTCTCGGAAACGAAAACAATCCCGCAAACAAAAGCAGAATTGAGCCTATCAAAGGATAGTAAAAAAGCTCTTTTCTATCTTTTATGGTAATTTCTTGACTATCTTTTGCTTTGAATCTCTTTTTTATTTCACTAACAAGCTCTTTTATATCGTTATTGGATAGAGTGGCTTTTATGAAAGCTCCCCCGCTCTTTAAAGCAAGCTCTTTTATCTTATCGTTTCTTCTAACAACTACGATATCACCGTTTTTATCTTTCAAAACTCCCCTTTTTGTCTTTATCACTCCACCCTTTTTCGTTCCTATCGCATAAACAAAAACCTTAATATGGTGTTTCTTTGCGTACTCTATCTCTTTTGAAAAATCCTCTTCATCTCCCCCGTCGGTAAAAAGAATAAGGGCTTTATTGGTCGAATTTTTCAAAAGGTTGTTTGTCACCTCCAATGGAGCCAAAATATTCGTTCCTCTCAAAGAGACATAATCTAAGCTCATATTTTTTACCAAAAATTTCAAACTCTCAAAATCATCCGTCAAAGGAGCTATCAAAAAGGCTCTTTGACTAAAACCAATTACTCCTATTCTTCCCTCTTTAAACTCTTTTAAGAAGGTAAAAAACTTCCTTTTTGCAAACTCCAAGCGGTTTGGATAGATGTCGTTTGCAAACATTGATCTTGAGATATCGAATGCCGTTACTACGTCTATCTTGGAAGCTTTTACCTTAATCTCCCCTTTTTCGATAACGGGACGCGCTATCGCCAAAACGGTAAGAACCAAAGAAAAGATCAAAAGAGTGTTTCTAATCCTTTTGCTAAGCCCTCTTCTTTTTAGAATCATTTTACTAAGAAGCTCTTTTGTAAAAAGATTTTCATAAGAGTCTCTATTTTTATACACAAAATAAAAAAGCAAGAGGATTAGAGGAATCAATAACAAAAACTCTTCGTTTACAAATTTCATGCTTCTCTCGCTTTCATATTCAAATTATTTAAAATTATCAAAAGAGCCAAAAATATCAGCCCTAAAAATAGAGGATATTGAAAATAATAGCTCTTTTTGATAAATTTATTTGTTTTTATCTCGCTCTTTTCGAGTTTGTCTATCTCGTCGTATACTCTTTTTAGTTTTGCAGAACTGTCCGCTTCGAAAAATTTTCCTCCGGTTTTCTCCGCAATCTTTTTCAAAACATAAGGGTTATAATCCCCTCTTCCGCCTACTCCTATCGTATATACTTTTATGCCGTATTTTCTTGCCGTATTTATGGCCACATCCAAAGGAATAGTTCCCGTATTGTCTATTCCGTCCGTTAAAAGTATAGCTATTTTATTTTTAGCTTTTGAATTTTTAAATAGTTTTGTAGACATAAATAAGGCTTCATAAAGAGCCGTTCTGTGCGTTCCCGCGATTCCTACATCTATTTTGTCCAAAAGTCTCTCTAAACTCTTCTTGTCGTAAGTTAGCGGGACCGCTACATAAGCAAAGTCCGCAAAAATAGTCAAACCAAGCTTATCGTGCTTTCTTTTTTTGATAAAATCGGAGACTATATTTTTAACTATTTTGAATTTATTATATTGTGCCATAGAACCGCTTACATCCAAAATCAAAGATATTTCATATCCTTTGTTCTCTTGAGTTACCACCTCATCCTTCTTTATAGGGGAAGCTAAGGATATGGAGAGAAAAAGTATTACCAAAAATTTTAAAATATTTAAAAAAGTACTCTTTTTACCGGAAATTTTTTTGAAAATATTCACATTTGGAAAAAACAAAGCTAAAAATTTGGGCTTACAATATTTAAGACAGATCAAAAATATGAAAGGTATTGTAAAAGCTATCGGATATTCAAAAATAATTTCACCCATTTGCAAGTTCCTTTATAAAATCCTTCATCAGTTTTATATGCTTTTGGGATAAAGGAGGCACATCTCTTTTATATTTATAAATTTCGAGTTCTTTTAAAATATTATTAAGTTTTTTCTCTTTCTCCATATCCCCTTCCGCTAAAATGGCCGCATTTTCGCTAAACTCATATACTGCGTTTTTTGTATCGCTAAAACCGATAGCTTTTAGTTTCTCTTTTGCAATCTCTTTTTTGCTTTTTCTTTTTCTTCGTCTTTTTTTCTTTAGACGATTGTATAAATAGTAACCTAAAACAAAAGCGACCATAAAAATAGCTATAATCAAAGCCAAAAACAGTAAAAAGCTTATATCATGAACCTCCACAGGAGGCTTTATGTCTTTTAGTTTTTCAAGTCCTTGCATCTTACTTCCTAAAAAGTTCCGATAGTTTCAAAAAAGGATCCTCATCGGTATAGATTTTGGTAAATTTAACCCTATTTTTCAAAAAATGCTCTTTTAATTTTCTATCTTTTTTCTCTATCTCTTTTTTATACTCTTTTAGTACCGACGAATCCATATAAAAGCTCTCTCCCCTCAAAGTCTTCGGATCATAAAGATCCACTTCGCTTGGTAAGAAGGGATTCTCTTCGAATCTATCTCTAACGATAATTGCGTATATTTCATGTTTAGCGGACAAAAAAGCGAAATCCACTTCTTCAAAAAAGTCTCCCAAAATAAATAAAATTGATTTTCTTTTTATTCTCTTTAAAACATAGTCGTTAAAATTTTTATAATCAACTTTTTTACCCAAAGGATCTATCGAAAGAGAGCTTTCCAAAATAGGATAGATCGAATTGATATTTTTTGTCGGTTTGAAAAATCTCTCCTCCTTATCGCTAAAGAAAAATGCGGTAAATTTATCGGAATTTTTGATCGCCGAGTAGCCTATAATCGTCAAAATTTCGCTCATAAGTTCGCTTTTTTGCCTAATCGAGCCAAAATATATATTTCCGCTAACCATAAAAGCGCTTACGATATTAAGCTCTCTCTCTTCATTGAAAACGTTTATATAAGGTTTTTGTTCTCTTGCGGTAACTTTCCAGTTGATTTTTTTAACGTCTTCTCCGTAAACATACTCTTTAAGTTCGCTAAAATCAAGGCCGTTTCCCTGAAAAACCGATACGTTGTTTCCTATATTTTGACCGAAAAACCTTCTTCTGGTTTTGATCAAAATCTCTTTGGCTTTTTCAGTCATTTTAAGCCTTAAGGAAGTTTTATAGTCTCTAAGATTTTTTTCAAAATATCGTCGCTTTTTATATCATTGGCTTCCGCTTTGTAATTTAGAATGATTCTGTGTCTCAAGACATCCCCCACAATTTCGGCCACATCGTAAGGAGTTACATAATCTTTGCCTCTTATCAAAGCTATCGCTTTCGAAGCTTTATACAGATCTATAGAGCCTCTTGGACTCGCTCCAAATTCGATATATTCGGATAACTCTTTTAGACCGTAATCTTGAGGATTTCTCGTAGCAAAAACGATATTTAGCATATATTTTAAAACCGCGTCATCTACATTTACATTTAAAACCTCTTTTTTTAAATTTTCAATCTCCTCTTTTCCGGCCACTTGGGAGATCTTTTCGAATTTATTGTCCGCTATTCTTTTTACTATTTCAAATTCTTCATCTATTGTATTGTATCCTACAATAGTTTTTAGCATAAATCTATCAAGCTGAGCTTCCGGCAAAGGATACGTTCCCTCCTGCTCCACCGGATTTTGGGTAGCCAAAACCAAAAAGGGGCGATCTATTTTAAAAGTTTGATCTCCGATAGTTACCTGCTTTTCTTGCATTACTTCCAAAAGGGCGCTTTGCACTTTGGCCGGAGCTCTGTTTATCTCGTCCGCTAAAAGAAGATTCGTAAAAACGGGACCGTATTTTACTTTGAACTCTCCGTTTTTTTGATCGTAAATCTCCACTCCCACTATATCGCTTGGAAGAAGATCGGGGGTAAATTGAACTCTTTTAAAATTCAATCCCAAAGCTTTGGCCAAAGAGTTAATGGCCGTAGTTTTTGCAAGTCCCGGAACACCTTCTACCAAAATGTGTCCTTCGGTAATGAGACCTACAATCATGGAATCTATCAGACGATCATGACCGACTATTACTTTTTTCACCTCTTTTTTGATGCTTTCGATAACTGAATGCATTCAACTAATCCTTTAAATTTTAATTTTTGTTACACGAATTATAAGCAAATTTGATTAATCCTCTATAAACGGAAAGTTAATGAACGATTAACGAAGAATTTTTGTAAAATATAGTTAGATAAAGAAAGGAGGGAAAATTGGAAGCGATGTATTATGTCTTGGCCGCTTATTTGCTGTTTTTGGTCTGTGCTTTTTGCCAAGGGTGTATGGTGGTTTGTAAAAAAAAGGAAAAAAGCGTATCCGAATTTAAAGAAAATGATTTAGAAGAGGAGATGAACTCTTCCATACCTATTTTGTCTAACGCTTTGAAAGAGAGTGAGGTTGAAGAGATTGACGATCTGAAAAAAATAAAGGGAGTCGGAGTGAAACTTGAGAAGCTTTTACACTCTTTGGGCGTTTATACTTTCAAACAGATTGCCGAGTGGAGTGAAAAAGATGTCCAAAAGGTGGACTCTTATCTTAAATTTCCGGGCAGAATAGAAAGAGACGGCTGGATAGAACAGGCTAAAGCTTTGTATGAAGAAAAGCTTAAGCGGCAATGAACGGAGATTTTATAATAGTTTTGTTTTTGGAGTGAAAGACGGTTAGATTCATATCTTCGCTCTTTCGCTCTATCTCATAAATCCCTTCTTCTTGAAATTTATCTCCTTGAATCTCGATTATAAAAATCGGAAATTTATTTCCCTCATACTTTATATATTCTCCAGTCTGTAGAAAGAGCCTTGTTAAAATAGTAGAAGATTCGAAATAGAGTTTATAGATATTATTAAGAACGGTAGTGAAATCTTTGATACAAAGTTTAAGCTCAGGGAAAGTGGGATCCCACTCGTTTTGGATTTTCGCTTTGCTGTTTGTTAGGGAAGCGTTTATACAAAGGTCCAAAAGAAGATATATATTTGCAGTTTCCGCTTTTTGACTCAAAATATTTATTTTTTTACTCGGAGCGTTATATAGTTTGATTCCTATTAAATCATCATCCAGATAGCCGATAGTTATTGCGTAAAACTTCATATGGCCGTATTTCAGATCCAAATCGATAGTTCTAAAACCATAAGTATAGTTTGCATAAGTTTGACACAAAGAAAAGATCTCTTTGGGAGAGACGTCGGCAAGCAGATATTGAGCCTCTCTGTTTAGATGAACCACTTTGCCGACTTTATCGAAAATGATAAAGGGATTTATATCATTTTCGATCCACTCTTCTAAAAACTCTTTGTTTATTTTATTTTCCATTATTCTTCTGTATAGTTTTTAAGTTTTCTTCCCACTTTAGGATGTTTTAGTTTTTTGATAGCGGAGCTCTCTATCTGTCTTACTCTCTCTCTCGTAACGTTTAGCTCTTTACCTATCTCTTCCAAAGTTCTATCACTCTCGTCATCCAAAAGTCCGAATCTCATTCTAATTACCGCTTTTTCCCTCTCGTTTAACTGCTCTAATACGTTGTCTATCTGATTTCTAAGATCGTTTTTAAGCATATACTCAATCGGTGATATAGAACTTTTGTCTTCTACGAAATCTCCAAATTTTCCATCCTCGTCGTTTCCTATAGGAGCCTCCAAAGATACGGGTTCTTTCGTAATTTTAATAACGTTTTTAACTTTCTCTACGGGAAGTCCCACTTCTTTTGAAATCGTCTCCAAGTCAGGCTCTTTTCCGTGCTCTTGAAGATGTTTTCTAATAATTTTATTTATTCTGTTTATAGTTTCAATCATATGGATAGGAATTCTAATCGTTCTTGCCTGATCGGCTATCGCTCTTGAGATCGCTTGTCTTATCCACCAAGTCGCATAGGTTGAGAATTTATAACCTTTCTTGTATTCGAATTTATCGACCGCCTTCATCAAACCTATATTTCCCTCTTGAATCAAATCCAAGAAAGGAAGCCCTCTGTTTGTATATCTTTTTGCGATGGATACCACGAGTCTAAGGTTACTTTTAGCCATTCTCGTTTTCGCTTTTTCGGCTATCTTTTTACCTCTTTTAATCTGCTCCAAAATCTCTTTTAGTTTTTCAGGTGGCAGATCGAAACCGCTTTTGCTTGCTTCTTTGGTTTGAAAGAGCTTTTTTATCTCCATGTAAGTCGATACCATCGTAGCTTCGGGAACGGCGTTTAAAATATCCTCTTTGCTCATATTGGTAATGTTGGCCAAAATCTTTTCATGATTTTTTCTCAGCGTCTCATTGAAAAGAGGAAGTCTGTATTCAAGCTTTTTAAGCTCTTTTTCGAAATCTTTATCGCTCTTTAGCGCCGTTTCTATGGATTTTACAAGCTCGTTTATAAGTTTGCTCGTAGGCCCGAGATCCATCAATTTTTCTTTTAAGATCTTTTTCTTGTAAGCTACGATTAGTTTATAGTGCAGTTTCTCCTCTTCGCTCGCATCCTCGGGCGGAACTTTTTCGGCCGCTTTCATCCAATCCTTCTTGGCTTTCTCCAAAGCCTTGAAACTCTCTATAATCTTCTTGGTTCTTGCGGAGTCTTTGCCGCTCTTTTCCTCATCTTCGCTATCGTCGTCGTCTTCGAAGCTTCTAAAAAGCTCTTTTACTCTTCTCTCTCTATTTATCAAAGCCTCTTTGTAATCTAAAATAAAATCTATCAAATAAGGAACGGAGCAAAAAGCGTCTATTATGATATTTTGACCAAGTTCAATTTGCTTGCTAATTTCAATTTCTTCTTCTTTAGTCAAAAGAGTGATTTGCCCCATCTCCCTTAAATACATTCTAACGGGGCTATCGCTTCTACTCCACTCCAAAAGCTCCTTATCCTGAGCTAAATCGAACTCCTCTTCCAAAGCTTCGTCTTGAAGTTTTTTCCTCTCCTCTTCTCTCTTTTTGGCCTCTTCTATATTTTTGAGTTTAGCTATCTCGGCCGAAGTGATAAGCTGAACGTTATACTTCTTCATCAAAGCCGCAATCTTTTTAGACTGCGCCAATGTAGGCTGTTTGGGGAATATGTCTATTACTTTGGAATATGCGACATATCCGTCTTTGTTTTCTTTAAATAACTCTTCTAATTCTTTGTTGATCTCTTTTGAAGACATTAGAAAGCGCTCCTTCCCTATAAGCGTAGTGGATTTTTGATTTCAAACGTAGTATCGAACCGAAACGGTTAAATTTTTATTACAAAGTATATTACTAAATCTATTATTATACCCAAGAAGGTTTAATTCAATATTATATTTTATTTTTAATGTTTAATTTTTTAAACTATATTCAGCAAAAAATATGAAATAAAAATTTTTACTATTGTTACGGAAAGTAAACTTTTTATCTCGATTTTTTGGCATACTTTTTGCTTCCTCTTAATTGAAAAAACTATAGAGGAATTTTAATGCAAAACGGCTTCTACTCTGCAACAGGCGCGATGGTAACTCAATTTAATCGCCTTGACGTTATAGCAAATAATTTAGCCAATGTCAATACTACCGGTTTTAAAAAAGACGATGTGGTAATAGGAGATTTTGAGAGAATTTTTCAAGATAAAAGAGACGAACTTCCTCTTAGAAACCATACCAAAGAGGCGGCGAAATTTCTAAACAGATCGATTGACAGGGTACCTCAAGTGGTGGAAGAGTACACCGTTTTCAAACAGGGAGGAGTGAAAAAAACTTCAAATCCTCTTGACTTCTCTTTAAAAAGGGACGATATATTTTTTATGGTGGAGACTCCAAACGGAGTGAGGCTCACGCAAGACGGCTCTTTTCAAATAAACGAAAAGGGAATTTTAACCACAAAAGAGGGATATCCAATCTTGCCGGAATCCTATTTGAGTAACGGAGGTTATATAGAGATACCTTCCAAAGGCAGCTTGCATGCGGATGAGGAAGGTAATTTATACGTTAATGGTCAAAAAATAGCTAAATTTTTCATAGCACAAGTTGAAAATATGAAAAAACTTCAAAAAGAGGGAGAAAATCTCTTTAAAGTTGAGAATATAAACGAAGAGATCAGGGAGATAGAGAAAGGAAATTACGTAGCTCAAGGTTTTCTGGAAACAAGCAACGTAAATCCGGTGATCGAAATGACCTCTTTGATAGAGACGAACAGGCTTGTAGAGATGTATCAAAAAGTGATGAATTCTCATATGGACGATTTAAATAACGAAGCTATAAACAAACTCGCTTCGGTTAGAGCTTAAGAGGAGCTAAGATGATAAGATCTCTTTACACGGGCGCAACCGGAATGCTTGCCCAGCAGATGCAGATAGATACCACTTCCCATAATATAGCGAACGTAAACACGATAGGTTACAAAAAAGAGAGAGCCGAATTTGCGGATCTTTTCTATCAAGCGATGGAGTATAGCGGAACCGCGACAAGCTCCACCACCACTTCACCTACCGGAATAGAAGTGGGACTCGGTGTAAGGCCTACGGCTATTTCCAAACAATTTACGCAAGGAAATTTCAAAGAGACGGGGAACAATCTCGATTTGGCGATTACGGGAAACGGCTTTTTTCAAATACAACTTCCCGACGGTACGATAGGATATACAAGAAACGGCGCTTTCAAATTGGATAGCGAAGGAACGATCGTAAATAGTGACGGATATAAACTTATTCCCGAAATCACCGTCCCTGAAGATGCCATAGCCATATCGATAGGCACGGACGGCACCGTTTCGGTAAAGCAGGCGGGAGCCGCAGAGCTAAATCAAATAGGAAATATAGAAATAGCCAACTTCATAAATCCGGCCGGACTTCACTCCGTAGGAGACAATAACTATGTGGTAACCACGGCTTCCGGCGATCCGATCGTAGGAACTCCGGGATTAAACGGCCTTGGACAGATAAGACAGGGATTTGTGGAGATGAGCAACGTTCAGCTTGTGGAAGAGATGACGGATCTAATTACTGGACAAAGAGCTTATGAAGCCAATTCGAAAGTGATAACCACCTCCGATGAGATGCTTCAAACGGTAAACGGGCTAAAACGATAAAATTATAATTTTTAATTAAGGAGTTTTTTATAAAACTTTAAAGGAAAAAGCTTTATAATTATACTTAAGAAAAGATATTAATCAAAATTTAATATTTTTTCCATCTTTTAAAGGAGTGTAAAGATGATCGGGCAATTTATAAAAGAGGAAAAAGGGCTATTTATCCTTATGTTGTTGGTTTTGATCTATATCTGTTTAGCTATATTGATTTCCGCTTATGTAGAGTATTACTTCTTTTCAAACGTAAATTTTTCGGACTACGGCATCTTGGTAGATAAAATAATTAAATTTTTTACAAAATAGGAGGTGGGCGAAAAAGCCTAAAATCCTCCTATATCTCATCAGCCTCCCCTATAACGAGTCTTCTCTCGCTTGAGATTCTCTCTATGACTTTTCCTTTGCCGTTTAGATCCTCTTTAATTACGTAAAGCTCTCCGTAAACTTGAATGGGCTCGAAAATAAACTCTTCCAACTCAAACTCCATATCCTCGAAAGTCAAAAAGTCCGGAGCCAACGTATCGCAAAGAGGATCGTAAAAACTCTCACTCAAAAGTTCATAAGTATCCATATCCGTAGCGCAATTGTAATAGGCGATTTTAAGATTGGTTGGATCCACCTCGTCGCTTTCGTCATAATCGGCTACCATATCCCAAGTTCCGCTTCCAAATTCGCTTCTTACATAGATGATATCTCCTATTTCTCCCTCTTTTATCTCTTTTACATATTTTTCCAAAGAGATATTTTCCAAAACGATATCGTCTATGTCCAAGTCTATTTCGTTACCGTTTGGATGTATCAAAACGGCCTCTTGAATACTTTCGGGATCCATACCTCTGGCACTTACCACATCGGCAAGCTCGTCCGCTTCCCCGCTTTCTACGAAATCTTCCGCTCTTTCGAAAAACTCCTCTATATCTCTTTTTTCGTTAAGATCGTAAATATCGAATTCCATATCCTCAAGAAGTTCCAAAGCCGTCAAATTATAGAATTTAACCACTTTGGAATCGGCGGTGAAACTTACTTTTATCATCTTAAACCTCTCTTTTTTAGCGCTTATTATAGCACATTAAAATCTTTTTGATTATGTAGAGCAACAGCTATTTTTCTCTTTTTTGAAAAAGGGCTCGCTCAAAAAATATGCAATCAAAATATATAAAATGATCGAGCTTAAAATACCTATCAAACTTACCTTATCGTCTAAAACTATTAAATTTTTAGGATCTATTGAAGAAAAAAAGATATCAAGAATCACCCCAAACAGCAAAGATCCCAAAGCTATCGTCATAAGATAGATAAAAAGAGTCCTTTTACCGAGCATCCTTTTTACAACCCCCATCGTTACGGTGTTTGTAGCGGGACCGGCTGTTAAAAACACAAACGCCGCTCCCAAACTTACACCGTTTAAAACCAAAGATGCCGCAATAGGAAGGCTTGAAGTGGCACACACATACATAGGCAAAGCTATCAAAACGGCTCCTATATATCCAAGCCATATGTGAGAGCTTAATATCTCCTGCAGATTTTCAGGAATGGCCACGGAGATCGAAGCTCCTATTAAAAGTCCCCAAAATAGAGGTTTGGCTATATCTCTCATGAGTGTTACAAAACCGTATTTAAGAGCGTTTTTTAAAGAAAATCTCTTTTTAAAAGTCTCTCTTTTAGCTTGAAAAGGCGTAAAATTTACCGCCTTTACGCTATTTTTCAAAAGAGTGCCATTTTGGAATACGGGTTTGAATTTAGGCTCTTTTTTTTCGAAAAAGTTGCTTAAAATTCCCGATACGAAAGCTATTATTATCGAAGTAAGCACTCTGTAAGCCGTAAAAGCGGCTCCGAAAATTCCAAATGTTGCCAAAATAGAGTCTATCCCGGTAATGGGAGTGGAAATTAGGAAACTAAGAACGGCTCCCCTCCCTGCTCCCTCTTTTCTCAAAGCGGCGGCCAAAGGAATCACGCCGCAAGAGCATACGGGAAGGGGAATGCCGAAAATTGTTGATTTTATCACCGATAGAGTATCGTTTTTGCCAAGGTGTCTTTGAACGAAATCGGAGGGTATTATCTCATGCAAAATTCCAGCTATCAAAAGCCCCAAAAGTATAAAAGGGGCCATTGCCGCAGTCAATTGCCAAAAAGATTCCAAAAATCCTCCCATCAATTCCAAAACCTATCTCCTTTAAAATCGTAAAAACAGTTTTATAAAACAGGGAGGATTGAAAAAGCTCTATTTAACGAGAGCTATATCCAAAACCTCCTCCACTCTTTCGACTCCTATTATCTTCATCGATTTTTTTACCTCATCGGGTATGTCGTCTAAATCGTTTTCATAATTTTTCTTAGGAATAACCGCTACGTTTATTTTGGCTTTGTACGCGGCTATTAGCTTCTCTTTCAAACCTCCGATAGGCAAAACCTTTCCGGTTAGAGTAAGCTCTCCCGTCATCGCTACGTCGGCTCTGACTTTAGAGCCCGACAAGATGGAGGCTATCGCCGTAGCCATCGTAATTCCGGCACTCGGTCCGTCTTTTGGAATAGCGCCTTCGGGCACATGGATATGCAGATCGTATCTTCTGTAAACCTCGCTTTGATCGACCTCTTTTTTCTCCTTCTCCTCTTCCGCACTCTTTGGAATCTCTTTTTGAGGAATGGAGATTTTTTTGTTGTCTATCAAAACTTTTACGACACTATAGGCTATTTTAGCGGATTCCTTCATCACTTCGCCCAAACTTCCGGTAAGTTGCATAAAGCCTTTACCTTTTATCTTGATAGCCTCCACTTTCAAAACGTCTCCGCCAACCGGCGTCCAGGCAAGGCCGTTTACCACACCGACTTGATCCTTCTTTTCTCTCTCTTCTATCGAAAAGACCTCTTTATCGAGATATTTGGATAGGTTTTTTAGATTTATGGTTATCTTCTTAACCTCTCCTTCACTAAGAAGTATCTCTTTAGCCGCCTTTCTAAAAATATTGGCAAGCTGTCTTCTTAGATTTCTAACGCCGGCTTCTCTTGTGTAATTTGAGATAATTTTCTCCAACGCCCCTTTGGTAATCGTAACTTCGGAAGCTTTCAAAGCATGCTTCTTTAGCTCTTGGGGAATCAGATACTTTTTGGCGATCATAAACTTCTCTTGAGGCGTATAGGAGCTTAGGAAAATAAACTCCATCCTATCTCTAAGAGGTGCCGGAATATAAGAGACCGTATTTGCGGTGGCGATGAATATCACTTTGCTTAGATCTATATTGAAATTCAGATAATAGTCTCTAAACTTGTCATTTTGCTCCGGATCCAAAATCTCCAGCAAAACGGCCGTCGGATCGCCTCTGTAGCTTCTGCTTATCTTATCGATTTCGTCCAAAACGATCACGGGATCCATCTCTTTGGCCTCTATCAAACCTTGAACTATTCTACCCGGCATCGCTCCTATATAGGTTCTTCTATGCCCTCTAAGCTCATTTACGTCCTCCAATCCTCCGAGAGCTATCCTTACAAGCTTTCTTTTTAAAGCCGTAGCTATCGAATTTGCTAAAGAGGTTTTACCGACTCCCGGAGGTCCGGCAAAACACAAAATAACTCCCTTGCCTTCATTCTCTTTATAGCCTCTTTTGGCAAGAAGCTCCTTTACGGCAAAATACTCAACTATCCTCTCTTTT